>JAMCZD010000276.1 GCA_023473405.1 Candidatus Omnitrophota bacterium | reverse complement strand
GGCTGATCGAAACTATGGACCAGACGGCAGCGTAACGAACCCAATGATTTGCAGTGTTCTAATCCAGGAGAATGAGCATGAGAATCAGAAGCAACCTCCCCATTTTGGCGTCCACCTTGATCGCAATTTTAACCCCTTTAAGCGTCCTGTCGGGCGCCGAGCTGCCGGCGGTTAGCTCGGGCGTCCTGCAGTTGTGGCTCAAAGCCGACGCGGGAGTGATTGCGGATGCCAACAGCCAGGTCAGCGAGTGGGATGACCAATCAGAGAATGCCAATAACGCGGTGCAGAGCGATCCGCTCAAGCAACCGGTATTAGTGCCTGGAGCCGTCGTAAAGAGTGGCAAACCGGTGCTCCGGTTCGATGGGGTTCAATCCACGGCCAACGGGGATTACCTGCAAGGAACGGGACTGGTGGATATCCCGGCTGGGTATACATCTTTCCTGGTCTATCTACGCGCAAACCCGTCGCCCGTCA
Organism: Candidatus Omnitrophota bacterium; assembly: GCA_023473405.1. Classification (GTDB taxonomy): domain Bacteria; phylum Verrucomicrobiota; class Verrucomicrobiia; order Limisphaerales; family UBA1319; genus JAMCZD01. The sequence continues at coordinate 5,594 of JAMCZD010000276.1, read as the reverse complement.
GCGAACAGATTCCGTTGGGTGTGGGTGTTCCCGGGCAGGTCAATGCGAACCGCCTCGACTATATCCGGAGTGGTTTTGGGGGTGGCAACAGCGAAATGAGCTTCGCGGCGTGGGCCAATGACCACGGAACCGGCTTCAGCATCCCCGTCAACACGTATCGGATTTGGACTACCCGTCTGAGCGACGACATGACCCTGGTGGACCTGCATGACTCGGACGGAGTCACGGACTCGGCCTTTTCCATCGCGGTAGGGAACCTGCTGGCGCCTCAGGCGGGCTATTACGTCGGCGGCCTGGGCGCCCAAACCCGAAACATGCAAGGGGACATCGCGGAAGTAATTATTTATCAAGGAGCGCTGAGCGACGAAGACGTTACGGCGGTGGAAGATTATTTGAAGGCCAAGTACTATCGACCCGAAATTGCGCCTTATGTGATCTCGTTTTCTCCTCAAGGCAACGCGGTCAGGACAAACGCGGTGATCAGCATGGAAATTCAGGACAATGTCAGTCAACTTGCCCCGGCATCCGTTCAGCTCTTCTTGAATGGCACCGCCGTTGCGCCCGTGATTACCAAGCCGCCGGGTGCCAGTGTTTCCACAGTCACTTACGATCCCAAGGGCGCCTTGAACCAGGAAGCAACCAACACCGTCACGATCATCTTCGCCGACAACTCGACCCCGCCCATCGTGCAGACCAACGAATTCAGTTTTGGCGTTATCAGTGATCAAAAGGCCGCCAATATCATCAATCTCGATTTCAACGGCTTCCGTAATACGCCTGGTCTTAATACAGCCGGCGCCACCTATGCCGGCGCGGGAGTCGCGGGAGGAGGCGATACCTTCAACGGCCTGATGGCTGATTCCACCATGCCAGACGGAAGCGATAACGACAGCATTACGGTCACGGGCGCTAATTTCCTCAATTCCATCGGCCAACCCACGACCGTCACCTTCTCCATTTCTGCCGTAGGCGGTCGGAATGACGGAGTGAGCCCGACCCAAACCGGTTCCGACGCGCTGTTAAACGACTACATTTTCGTTGGCAACTATGGGCAAACGAGTGGCACGGCGGACTTCACCATAGGCGGGCTGGGCTCGGTCCCCAGCGTTGATCTCTATTTTTATCGCGGACCGGGTTCGCCGGCGCAGCCCGTAACGATACCCGGTGCGACCCCCGACGTCCTGGTGCCGAGCGGCGACTTCACCGCCGCCAACACGGTCTACTTCTCGCACGTGCCAGTTTCCGCTGGAAAGATCACCGGCACCCTCAGTGGCGCCAATGCGTCGATGGCTGGTTTGACGATCATGAAACCCTTGCCGCAACCCTATGTCCAATCGATTGCGCCTACTGGGCGCGGTGTGAGTGCGACCCTTCCTGTCACCATCGAGCTGTTTGATTACGTCACGACAGTTGCCGCCAACACCATCCAGTTGTCCCTGAACGACCAGTTGGTCACCCCTGCCATCGACAAGCCAGCCGGATCGGCGGTGACGACGATCACCTACCTGCCGACAGGCGGTTGGACAAGCCAGTCCACCAATACGGTGAAGATTATCTTCAGCGACACCTCCACTCCGGCCATTGTGCAATCCACCGAGTATACCTTTGTAGTGGAAAAGATTTCCGCCCAGCCGACTTGGGATGTCTCGGCAGATTTCTCCCTGGCCGGCAATCCCAACGGCGCTTGGAGCTATGGCTCCATGGCTCGTCTGGACGGTCTTCCTGATGTGACTAGCTTCAATCTCTACACCGATGGCACCAGTGGAGACCTGGGCACGCCTATCGAATGGTGGCACACAGGAGCCATTGACCCCAATGTGTCGCATAATCCAACCGCCGCCGATTTCAGCGCCTTCGAAATCACCTGGAGCCCCGGTGAAATATCGCTGGGCCCCGGCTTTGGCGGCACCCTGACAGCAGCGCGCTGGACTGCACCGGAGGACGGGCTATATAGCATCAACACCGCGTTCACTGACAACCAAGGCGGTGGTGCTGTCGGTGCTGATGTTTATGTGTATCTGAATGACACCCAAGTCTTCGTTGGCGATTCGGGAACGGCAGTTGGCGCCGGAGTGTCCCTCGCGACCAACCTCACCCTGACGGCTGGCGATCACCTTGACTTCATCGTGGGCGCCGGCAGCGACCTGGCTCCGACCGGCAAGAACACACGGTTGGATGCCACCCTGATACTGAGACCACCCGCCCCGTACGTCATCGCCACCTCGCCCGAGGGTAGAACAGTCAGAGCCAACGCGACCATCAGCGTCCAAATCGTAGACCACATCACCCAGCTCGATCCCGCCTCGGTCCAACTCTTTCTGAATGGCGCTGCAGTTACCCCAACTATTGCCAAACCCGCCGGCTCAGACGTGTCAACCATCACCTATGATCCCAAGGGCGCTCTGATTCAAGAGGCCACCAACACTGTCCAAATCGTCTTTGGTGACAATGGTTCGCCCGCCCTCGTTCAGACCAACGAGTTCAGCTTCTGGGTCATCAGCGAGCTAAAGGCCGCCAATATTATCAACATCGATTTCAATGGAGTAAGAAACACACCCGGCCTGAATGACGTGGGCGCAACCTACGCCGGCCAGGGCGCAGCCGGCGGCGGGGCCGTATTCAACGGATTAACCGCGGATTCCATGCTCCCGGATGGAAGCGATAACGACAGCCTCACGGTGGGTGGTACCAATCTGCTCGACTCCATCGGCCAACCCACAACCGTCAGCTTTACCATCTCGCCCGTTGGTGGCCGCAACGATGGGGCAACTCCAGACGGAACCGGACCAACGGTGCTGTTCAGCGATTACATCTTCGTGGGCAACTTCGGCCAGACCAGCGGCAGCGCCGACTTCACGATCGGCGGACTTGGTTCAATACCCAGCGCCGACCTCTACTTTTACCTTGGACCGGGTTCGCCTGCGCAACCGGTTCAAATTGCCGGGGCTTCGCCAACTGCATTCCCCGGCGCTGGGAGCTTCACCTCCGCCAACACGGTATTCTTCTCGCATGTCCCGATTACCGGCGGGAGCATCTCCTGCACACTCACCGGTGCCAACGCATGTCTCTCGGGATTGAGCATCGCCAAGCCGCTCCCGCTGCCGTATGTCCAATCAACTTCGCCGGCCGGAAAGGGAGTCAAGTCAACTGAACCCATCAATATACAGCTGTATGATTATGGCACGGTGGTGGTGCTCGACTCGATTCAGCTCACGGTAAATGGCCAGGCGGTGTCTCCCACCGTCAATAAACCCGCCGGCTCTCCCGTGACCACCATCACTTACCTGCCCACAGGCGGCTGGCCGAGCCTGTCCACGAATAATGTAAAGATCGTGTTCGGCGACAATGCGACTCCGCCCAACGTGCAAAGCGCCGAGTTTACCTTTGTGTCCGAGAGAACCTCGGCACAGCCTTTCTGGAGCGTGGCCGACAATTACTCGTTGGCCGGCAATCCCAACGGCACTTGGAGTTACGGCTCGATGTCGCGTGTCGGTGGTCTGCCCGACACCTCGACCCTCACCCTCTACACGGATGGAACTGCCGGTGGCCTCGGCACCCCAATCGAGTTCTGGCATACCGGCGGTTGGGACCCGAATGTCTCACACAATCCCACCGACTCGGACTACCTCAATTTCGGCGTGCATTGGTATGCCGGAATCGTATCGCTCGGGCCCGGGTTTGACGGAACCCTAACCGCGGCGCGTTGGACGGCGCCGAGCGCCGGAACCTACACCATCAATGCCATGTTCACCGATGATCAGGATGGTGGCGACGGTGCGGACGTGTATGTCTATCATAACGACACCGCGCTCTTCCGCGGCAATTCCGGGACCACAGTCGGTAGCGGCACCAATTTCACAACCGTCCTCTTTCTGGCTGCCGGTGACCAACTCGATTTCATCGGCGGTGCCGGCGCTGACCTGGCGCCAACCGGCGATAATGCCGCCTTGGACGCTGTAATCACCCTGGCCTGGAGCGCCGCCGGTGATTACTCCATTGCCGCCAATCCAAACGGCGCATGGAGCTATGGTTCCTTCTCTCGAACCAACAGCCTTCCCGACGTCGCCAGTTTCACCCTCTACACCGATGGAACCGCCAATGGCATCGGCACGCCCATGGACTTTTGGCATACCGGCGGCTGGGACCCTAACGTCTCACATAATCCTACCACCTCGGACTACAGCAATTTCGGCATCACCTGGAAGCCCGGAACAATCTCGCTCGGACCTGGGTTTGACGGGACGTTAACCGGGGTCCGCTGGACAGCTCCGGCTGCCGGGTCCTTTGTCGTCAGCGCTGCCTTCACCGACGACCAGGACGGCGGAGACGGCGCGGATGTTTACCTCTATCATAACGGGACTGCGCTCTTCAAGGGCAACACCGGGAACGTGTCTGGCGCCGGCACCAATTTCACGACGATCGTCTCTCTGGCTGTCGGCGACCACATCGACTTCATTGCCGGCGCCGGCGCGGACCTGGCACCCACCGGCGACAACACCGCCTTGGACGCCGTTATTTATGAAGGAGCCATGCCATCGGTGCTGCAACTCAGCATCGCGCTGCAGGCAAATGCGGTCGTCTTGTCCTGGACCGGCACCGCCACGCTACAGTCGGCCGACTCGCTGCTCGGCCCATGGAACAATATCACGGATGCAACCAGCCCATACACGGTAACCCCATCCGGACCAGGCAAGTTCTATCGTTTGAAACAATAGATTTTTCGGCTGTAATTAGTCTCTCGAATCGGTTAAGTTAAAACCGCATAACGGCCGGGGAACATTCCCCCGGACGAAAAGCACGAATCCGGTCCGGGCGTTCGAAAAAGCGCCGCGCCAGATTCAAAAGAGAGTGTCGTAAAATGAAAACGTCAGCGGAAACGACTCCCATGCTTACCTCACAATGTATTACTGCACCCCGACCTTCCTGGCGCATGACGAATCGCGCTTTGGAGCCTGGCTTCACCCTGATCGAACTATTGGTGGTCATCGCGATCATCGCCATCCTGGCGGGGATGCTGTTGCCGGCGCTGGCTGGGGCCAAAGAACGGTCGAAACGGACCAATTGTGTCAGCAACATCCGCCAGATGAGCCTGGCCTGCCAGATTTATGGCATTGATAACAACGATTTCCTGTTCAATGGTATCAGGGATTCCGGTGATTCGTACACACTCAGCATCTCCACCCTGATGTACCAATCCATCAGCAATATGTTCGGCGAGAAAGTGTTCGATTGCCCGAACCTGTATCCCATCTCCTACCCCGGCGTTACGGACACCCCTTACACGCGGTACCAAGCAGGAATTGGCTATTACATCGGGTATAACTACCATGGCGGCAAAGACTATCCCGACGCCGCCCGCTGGAAATCCCCCAAGAAAACCGGCGACCTGCCGGACAATGGCAATCCAAAAATGGTCTATACCAGCCAGCTCGTGCTGTTTTCGGATCAAAACGATTGGTGCAGCGGAACCGGGCCGGGGTCGTATCGTTGGGTAACCGTACCCCATAGTGTACACGGCGCCGTCAAAAGAAATAATTCAATCTTTATTTATCCTTCTGATGGCCAGACCGCCAAACAAATGGGCTGGTTGCATC
>JAMCZD010000406.1:5703-6069 GCA_023473405.1 Candidatus Omnitrophota bacterium | reverse complement strand
ACGGCCGTTCCCCGGGCGAGGCCGCCATCGCCTGGACCCTGCGACATCCGGCAGTGACCGGAGCAATCGTCGGCGCGCGCAACCCGAAACAGGTGGACGGCATCGTTGGCGCCATGGAATTCCGGCTCACGCTCGCGGAAATTGCCGAGGTTGAAGGAAGATAGACATCAATCGCAGTAGCGCAACCGGCAGACCCTGAGCCGGCCCAACGCCTAGCCGGTTGGAAACTCGCGATATAGCAGACTTGGAAGTTTGCTACCAACCATCGCACGCAAAGCGAGTTTAGCTCAAGGTTTGCGGCCCAGGCGATAGAAAGCCGTTCCGTGATTGGTGCTTACGTCGAGGAACCGAAATGAATTGGTGAGC
>JAMCZD010000406.1:493-5693 GCA_023473405.1 Candidatus Omnitrophota bacterium | reverse complement strand
ATGGAGGGGAAACCAGGCAACCACGTTCGGTAGATTCGTGGAATACTGGAGCGTGTATTGGCGGGTTGGCTGGCCATACATTAACAGGCTGCGCGACTGGTCCGGGTTCAGATATGCCTCAAGGATGGGCGGGTCGGCGAAGAACTCGAAGGCGCGATAGAAAACCGGATCGAGGGATCGGTTCAGCGCCTGCAGCGAAGCGGACATTGTGGTAAGCGGGAGATGGTATAAAGGAGCCCAGGGCCCGGTGCTGATTATGTTGGTTGAATACTCGATGGCGTAGCTCGAACCCGGCTTTCCATAGAGCATCAACTGGCGAGTCCCATCGGACTCAAAACCGGCTTCGAGCAAGGCCTGTTGACCAATCACCACTACGCGCCCGGACTGCGCGAACACGTTGGTCAATTTCGACGCATCCGGTTTGGCGGCGCTGATGCTCGTCAATTTCAGCGGCACAAAGGCCGAGGGCTGGTTGGGGACGGCGGTGAACACAAGCTGCGCGATTTGCTTCGAGCCCACGAGGGTTTGACCGGTCCGCGTCACCAGGTGCAAAAGGGCAGTCGAACCGGTGTGGAGGATTATCGTAGCGGAGCCCGGATCAATCTCAGGAGCGAGGGCTTGAAAGTTGAAATTCGTCAGGTGACCGGGAGGTATATCCATGGCAATGCGGATATCGGCGATGTCCGCGCTCGAATTCAGGTTCACCGGAACGCTGTTCGTTTGGCCGGTCTGCATAAGGGTTGAACCAAAGGTCAAGGCGAGAAACTCGGTTCCAATCGAGGCATAGGATCCGGGTGCCACCGTAAAATCAGTCCCAAAAACCAAGGTGAATTGGCGGATAACATCGGCTTGGTTCGGCCCCAGGACGTCCACGGTGAAATCCTGCGGCCCGAGCGGGGTGAAGTTGCCACCCCCGGCGGCGGCGGCAAAGAGATCATTGACATTGAAGAAGACCTGGTTTGTGCCTGCGCCATCCCCGACGACGGCGGCCAGCGGATGGGCAGCTTGGGGGTGGGTGAGGGTGACGAGCTGGCCGTAAGTATCGAGGCCCGGCACGTCAAGGATTAAGACTTGGTCGTTGACGACGAAGGTGTTTTCGCGCTCGGTGGTGACGCCGGGGAGCGGGCCCGCGACCGGATAGACGACAGTGCTCGAGTCAGGGAGCGTGGAGGTCAATCGGAAATAATAGGTCGTGCCCGGATGGCAGCCGGTGACGCGGACCTGCATGAGACCAAAGTTTTCCATTCTCTGGCGGAGGGCGGCCTGGCTTTGGCGCCGTTCATAACCGCCCGCCAGCGCCGGGTTGCCGGTATGCAACGGGAAGTTCTCGATCCCCAACTGTCCGGCGAGATTGGTGAGACCGCCGGGGTCGGCATAGAGCGCGATGGACGGTGTGGAATGGGCGGTGCGCCAGAGGACGCCGAAGCTGGTTGGGGTGACGTTGACAAGAGTGACGTTTGTGATGGTGGCGGCGGTGGCAAAGTGAGCGCCGGCCCAGAGCACGCAGGCGGTCAGCGCCGCGATAAACACGGCACCAGTGCGGCGCCCCGAATTAGGCGGTGAGTAATTTGCGGACATACGCTTACCTGTTGTTATTGGTCACGGACGGAACAATCGTACCCCGCAGGGTAATCGTGGAACCAGCGCGCTCGAGGCCGGGCTGGCCTTTGCGGGCCAATATGTCCTCGCCGCCAGCGAGGATGACGAACCGCCGGATGCCGTTGGCCTTGAGGGTGCGCGCCATCTCAAATGCGGCGCCGTCGCCATTGTCAATCAGCACCAGCAACGGGGGCGGTCCCGGGTCGCCGGACGCCGATTTCCTGGCAGCGGGCAGGGAAAACGGCGAACGCGTGATGTGCGCGCCGGGGAACTCGGCTTGCAGGTCGGTGAGGGGTGGTTGGGTGGTTTTAGGGGCGTTCAGGGTCGAGACAGCAATGTTTTTCTTCCGCAGGTCCACCAGCACAACGTCCTGGTTGATCGCCTTTTTCAGGTCCTGGTAACTGATCAGAGGCGCCTCTTCGCGCCCCAATCCTGCTGGTTTAGTGGTGGGCGCCTGCGCCGTTTCCCAGGCGGCAAAGCCGCCATCGAGGACTTCGGCCGAAATTCCCGGTTTTTGGTTGAGCGCAGTTGCGGCTGCGTCAGCGGTATTTACGCCCAAACCGTTGTCGTAAACCACGACCCGTCCCAGTGGCGGCAATTGCTTCTCCGGCACGAGTGCGGCGGGGACATTGATGGCGCCGGGGATATGGCCGTTCTTGAAGATTGCGGTCGAGCGCACGTCGATGAAGGTGAGCTTCACGCCGGCACTTAGTTTTTGCTGGACGGCGTCGGGCGAGACGGCCAATGCCATCGTGCCGAACGCGAAGCTCGAGCAACAAAGCCAGCGGCAAATGAATGACAGGTTCATGGTTTACTGCGGTTTGAAGTTATTGACGGGATTAACCATATCGAGCATGAGCACGGCTACGTTCGGAATCGAAAAGTCATTGCCCACCAGGTGACCATTCTGCACGATCGCCACCACCCAGCGACCGGACTCGGCGTCCAGCATCCGAACGCCACGCACATTGCCGGGACCGAGCTGATCGAGCAACCGATAGGCGGTGTAGGCGCTGGGGCATCCAGGATAGCTGAACACGTTCACCCCGGCGGAAAGGTTCAACGGCCCGGTGCTGTTGAGGCCCAGATCGACCACGTGCAGATTGCCGAATCGAATCCAGAGGAAGCTGCCTGGCTCGAGGGTGAAGTTGGGGCCGGCAGGCGCGCCATTGGTCCAATAGACAGTTTCACTGACGACCTGGGGCGCGAGCGATTTGTAATGGGTGATTTCCTGGACACCGGCTTGCGAGTTCCAGAGGGTGAGCAGGGCATAAGCATTTTGCTGGTACGTCGCCATGGCGCTGGTAACGGCAACGGCGTTGCGATTCTCGAAGACGGCCTGCAATGAGGGGAGGTCGGCTGCCAGGACCTGGGATAGATTGGCCGCGGTATCGAGCCAGACGGCCTTGCCGTTGGCAAGCGCCGGGCGGTCTTTCAAGGTCATGGTGCGGGTGATCGGCACCGCGCGGAGGCTTGGCAGGTGAACGAGCCGCACATTCGAGGTCAATGGTCCCAGCGAATCCTCCTGGCAGATCAGCCACGGACCATCCAGGTAAGGCCGGGTTTCGTTTTCGGAGGTGGCGGTAATGCGCACCTCGATATTCCGGAGCAGGTCGAATCCATAGAGATCGACCTCGCCATTCCGGGTATCCTGCCAGGCGATCCAATGATTACAAATGACGGGATGGTACTGGCCGAAGGTGTTGGTGGTGATGCGGCGTTGCTCGCCGGTCTCGAGGTTCTTGAAGTAGATTTCACCGGGACCAACATCGCGCCAATCCTGCCAAACCACCCGCCCGGCCTGGACATCCGCATCCAACTGGTCTTGGGTTCCACTCGACACGGCAAAGGCCTGGGCGGAGACCAGGTTGGTGGCATACAATTGCCAGGCGGCATTGGGATCGCTCGAGGACCGCCTTTGGTAAACGACCCATGGCCAGTCTATCGCCGGGTTTACCTCGTCGAAGACGGGTGAAGAGGTGAGGGCGCGCGGCGCGGTGCCTCCGTTCAAGTCCTTGATGAAAACGTCCCAATTACCATTGGTCTGGCGGCCTTGCCAAACGAGGTAACGCCCATCGGTGCGCGGGTTCTCCTGGTTCATCGAGGAGTTGGTTACCTTGAGTATGGGCGTATTGCTGCTCAGGTCCCGCGCATATACTTCCCAGCTCCCGTCACTCTGGTCCTGCCAGACGGCCCAGTGTCCGCGCGCGTAAGGATTTTTGGGCCCGCGAGAGGCATCGGCCAGAACGGCGCTGGTTCCGGACAATTCGCCAATCTGAACCAGGCGCGTGGCGAAATTGGTTCGGCCAAGCTGGTCCAGCAGGGTCAGGCGGACGGTGTACCATCCGGGGGACATGGCGGCGCCGGCGTCGTTGTGGCCATCCCAGGAGAACGTCTGCGGGTTTGTGCCGATATTGGTGATCGCGAGGCTCCGGACCCGGGCCAAGGTTGGCTGGTCGTAACCGAACAACGGATCATAGTTCCACGAGACCGTGGTGGGCATGTTGGTGGGTTGATAGGTGCCACCGATTTTGCCCAAAACCGCCATGGTAACGCCTTGCGCGCCGGGCGAGGTAATGGAAATAAGCAAAACCGCGGGGGCATTGGACTCGGCGCGGTAATAATCATTGTTGATTGTCCAGCGATAAGCGGTAACTCCTGTCCCGCCAATGTTGAGCGAGGCTGAGCGGGATCGAGTGGGCGTGGACGGCGCCCCGGTAACCCGCGTGGCGGGAGCAGCCGAATCGACGACCCAGCTCACCACAACGGCATTCGAGGCATCCAGGTAGGAACCATATTGGGAGCGGCCCAGGACCGAGACGGTTTGATTGCCCGCGCTCAAGCCGGTCAGGGAAATCGGGGTGCCGGCGGCTTTTTCCGTGCTCCAGGAGCCATTGTTCAGGCGGTAGCGGTAGAAGTCCACATGCTCACCGCCGACCGTGAGCGCTGCCGATGAAGCAGTGGTGGGGGACGATGGCGCGCCGCCGACGGTAGCCCAGCCAACCACGCCTTGAAACACGTCGATCTGCGCGTCAACCTGGCTCGGATTAGCCTGGGCTTGGAAGGGGAGAGGCGCATTGACGGGCCGAATCGAGAGAGCGCCGTCGGTGACGAAGAGCGGCTGGCCGGGTGTGCCCACGCTGGCGAAATCGAGGGCGGCAGTTCCGGAGACTATAACCAGGTTGGTATGATTGGCCTCGCGGTTGTTGAACGAATCGATGGAATAAAAGGCGACCGGATATTCGCCCGGATCAGGCAGTGTGAACGGGACCGCCGGCAGGAACGGGCCATTGGTAACGCTGTAAAACATGCTGACCGGGCTGGCGTCTTCGGCGGTAAAGTATATTTGCGTGTCCGGCGTGATGTAATAGTTGCCGCCTGACTCGGTTACCGATCCGGCGAAGCGCATCGTGGTCACCGGCGGGGTGGTATCCTCGGTAGTCTGGGCGTAGGTAACGGTGTAGGTGTAGTTGTTCAAATCCACCAGGTCGAACAGGTTCAGGTAGGTGCGTTTTACGTTCGTGACGGGTGTATAGCGGATATTGGTCCAGAAATTGTTGGTGTTGAGGTTCTTTCCGTCCGAAGACGCCAGCCCGGTCAG
>JAMCZD010000406.1:0-483 GCA_023473405.1 Candidatus Omnitrophota bacterium | reverse complement strand
ACGGAGCACGCTCGCAATGGGTAGTTTGGCTTGGCCGGGGTCATCGAGTCGGAGGTAGCCCCAGCCTGGTTTATCGGCGGTGAGGAGGACCTGGAAGCTGCCGCCCGGTCCGGCTGAACCGGCCACGGTGGCGTTGGTCAGGTAGTTTACGGGGAGAACATTGCCTTCACTCTCGTAAAGTGCGTTGGGGATCAGGTCCGGATTATTGTCGATGGTAGCCAGGAAATCCTTGATGTTGTCCCGTCCGGGCTGGTCGTTGAGGACCTCGTGCGCGATGAAGTATGCATTGAGCGATTTGATGACGGACGTTTCCTCTCCGCCCAGCTCGGACGCATGAGTATAGCTTGCCTTGAACTCAATGAACTCGCCGGATAGCGACGTGATCATGTCCCACGCGCCTTTGCGTGCCTGACCAGGTGGGATGTCGCCCAGGTTCACGTTCAGGCTGGCAGTCTGGAGCGGCGAATCATACCAACCTGGTTA
>JAMCZD010000072.1 GCA_023473405.1 Candidatus Omnitrophota bacterium | reverse complement strand
AAGATGAGCCGCGTTTTGCCTTGCGCCGTGGCACGGTCAAATTCACGCTCGGTTGGAGACACCCCCTCCGCGTCTTCAAACCCGTAGTCGTTGCCAAATAAGCCAAGATACACATCACAACCGTCCACTTCAGTCAGATAGACTTCGTCCGCCCGCCGACTGGAAGCTGGGACGTCTTCAAATAGAAACACATCGAAGAAGCGACGCAACAGGGCATCGTTTTCCATGAACGAGCGGATGGCGCGCCGTTCAACCGCGAATTCTTTCTGCACGGAACTGATAAAGACTCTTAGACGACTCATAGTTCTTGGCATTTATGTCTCATCCTGGCAGGACTGGCATAGCAACAGGTATGCGCCCAGGATGTCCACGGGCAGGACGGGTTCAATGCGGACTTTGGCGCGGTGGCGAGTTGCCTCACGGACACGCTCGTGGGCCTGAAGCTGGAGGGTAGCGTCACGCTCCGGCCCTTTCTCCTGACCGGTGTAACGGGCGAAACGAACGGGGGGCTTCCCTTCCGGGTATCCTTGTTTCAGGAACTTGCCAAGCTCCTCGTCCTGGCTGTTGGCCAGGGCGTTCATGGGATAAACCACGATCGCCTGGATGCCCTGTCCTGAACCGCGCTGCAGGACGTGGTCCACGATAGGGACGATGTAAGTCAGGCTCTTGCCTGAGCCAGTACCGCTGGTGAGAACGTAGGACTTGTTCTCCTTGGCTTTCCGGATGCCCTCGGTCTGGTGGGTGTGGAGAAACAGTTGTTTGCCGGCGAGGTCGGTTTTCGTTTTGTCGATGCGAAAGATTCTGGCGCATTCGCGGTGGAGGTTTCCGTCAGCAACGAGGTCGTCGATTGTTCTACCGGGCTGGAAGGTCGGATTCAGTTGAAGCAGGGGTTCCGGCCAAAATGCACCGGCGTCCAGTTCGGAATCGACTTTGGCGAGGATGGTCGGGTCGGCGATCTTGATGAAGCTTTTGGTATAGCGTGCGTAGTCGCTCACCAGTCGTTGCCGTAGATCGAAGACATTCATACGAGGTTTATTGGAGGTGGCTGGTATGATTTGGTGAAGCGACGGTTTTGGGTGACAGTTCAGTGGTGGCGCATTTTTCGTTTGGTGGCAGCCGCAGGTGCGGTGGTGGGGACATCCTCCGCGGCATGGCCGCCCTTGACCCACTGGTCAACTTCGGAGGCGAGGAACTTCCACAGCCGTCCAAGCTTGTGGGCGGGCATTTTCTTGCGGGTGATCCATTTGTAAATGGTATCCCGATTGACGCCCAGGTGCGCCGCAATCTCTTCGACCGATAGCCATCGTTCTTGCATAGACTCATTCCCCTGCGATGCGACGCCCGCCGGGCGGTCGCTGCCGTGTTAGCCAATTTGGGGGCGAGTCTATTACGACTTGTCCAACAAGACCAGAGAAAACCTGTCAGAAACCAAGCCAGGCAAGCCAACCAGATTTAGTTTTTTGCCGTCGCATGGAAGTTCCGAATCCCCGGGGAATCGCCAACGTGCGTTCCGCCGTAGACGCGCTGACAAGGAAACAACGGGGTGCCACAGGCTCGAAATCAACGCCCTTTCCACTTGGGTGCGGATCGACGGAACCAGTTGTCGAGGAGAGTCCGGAGGCAAGGGTTCGTGATATTGGCTACGCGCTCCTTCGCAAACGCCCAGTCCCGTCGGCGGCGACCCGCCTCGGCGAGGATAACGTTTTCCATGTTCGCGTGGGCGTGGGACTGCGGCAGCGCTGCGAGGTCCAAGTCGTGTGCCGCACCGCGAGCTCGTGACGTCGAGGCGGCAGCATCTGTGATCAGATTGTGCAGTAGATACACCGAGGGAGTTGTGACGAGTCGTAGGCTGTTGCCTCGTGAAACCTGAGTTCATCAATGGGCCGACGATTCCCGAATGCGAGACCCTCGACGTGAAGGCCAGTGCGAGCCAACTGGGCGTTTGCGAAGAAACAGTTCGACGCCTCGTTCGGCGGAAGGTGTTGCGCAAGCTGCCGGGACTGCGTCGGATTTTGATTCCCAAGGCGGAAATCAGACGCTATTTGGAGCTGAAATGACCTTCCGAAACCCTCGTTCCGGTTTGGGCTGTCTCGGCGGATGCGCGGATGCCGGGACGCGTGAAAGGCTCTGTCCATGAGAAAAAGAGGTGCAAGAAACGGCCCAGAAACGGCCCAGAAGAATTCGAGCTATGCGTAAGTATGGTGGGCCCAGAGGGATTTGAACCCCCGACCAAGCGATTATGAGTCGCCTGCTCTAACCGCTGAGCTATGGGCCCGTGTTTGTATCGATAGGTGGATTACGTGGGGGCGTGATTGCAGCGAGCGAACCGCTGGAACCAGGCTCCAAAACCGAACCGCCGTTATTTTGCCGCAGTTGGCGAGAACGACAAGCCAATTTGGCAACGAAATTGCGGCGGCGGGGCATATGGCGAAACTCTTGTGTTCCGTTCAATGAATGACTATGAAAGCTCTTGCGATTCGGGCAATCAACTGAAGCGCGATGTCTCGGGCTCGTCACGAGGGGCGTTATTGAATGTGGACGAGTGGGCTTGTTTCATGAGCGGATATCCATCAGCCTTTGTAAACGATCATTACCCCGTAATCGGTGATGAGCTGCCGCGTCGCCATGTCCATATGGGTATAGCTGAGGGTACTGATGTTCACGAGGTTGCCCTCGCCTATATGTTCCAGGAATTCGGTGACTTTTTGGTCAAACAGGTCATGCCCTACCTCCATGCAATCGACTCGGCGAATGCTCTTGATCCGCAATTTCTTTTCCCCTTCCTTGGCTGCGGCATCGAGGGGGGGATTGGGTTTTTGGATCAGGACTTCGCTGGGTGCTTCATGAACCGGAACGGAATAATGTCGATCCTCCTTGGCTGCGGCAGAACTCGCAATGGGATTCAGTTGACGAACGTTGGCGGGGTCGGCTTCGGGGATGGTTATCGTTGAGCCGCATGCGGGACAATCGACATCCCTGCCGGCATCGGCGGAGTCCACCACCATTTCCTGCCTGCAATTAGGACACATAAAGGTAATATCCATGTTAGTCTCACTCATTTTTGGAGTTCATGCATTGTGCCAAGCAGCAAAACGTTCTACCCGGCATTGTCGCCCGTTCCCCGCCAGCAAACCGGCTGGCACAGGGTCGGTCCAAACCGCTGGTGCTTCCCGCGCCCACGATCAATCCAAGGGCACCTTTCGCTTGACCGTTCCTCGGTTGCATCAACAATAAGGTTCAGGCTGAATTCTTCGGGCTAGCTAGTATTTTAAAGCCGGGTGTTGAATTTTACCAGCGAAAATTCGTTCTGCGATTGGGGGTATTGTTTTGAACCCCCGAATGGGGCAGGGCCAATGCATGAATCATGAAGGGTTGGCAAGCCAGCGGTCCACAGAAGAAAAAGTGAGAGACCGTTCGGCTCGCGCAAAGTGATGTTCAGCCGGCGAGAGCGGGCCTTGGCGTCATTCGTAGGCCTTGGACAGGCTTTGGATGCGGGTGTAAACAGGCGAGGTTTTCGGGGTGCGCGCCTTGACGGCGGCGAAGATGTGGCGGGCCTCGTTCATGTTTTCCGGGGCGATCATCACCACGTAATCGAGCTCGATCCAGGCTCGGCGCGGGTCAGCAATGTTGACCCCATAATGCAGCAGCCAGCGTTTCAAGGCTTGCGGCCCCTGACCTTCGGCCTCCCGCAGAGAAGGCTCGAGTTCGGGGGGCAGGCCGGGCATATTGTCGCCCGGAATGGGGGGGAGGGCGATGGCGGCGGTATTGGGGCGCAGGTCTGAATGGCGGGCCATAAAGGAGTCCCAGGCAAGGTATATTTGCCGGGCGGCCCACAAAGCTGCAATTATGAGAACAAGTCCGTAAAACTTTCTCATGTGCTTTGGACCCGAGTAATTCGGGCGCCCAAGGCTCGCAATTTTTCGTCGATCTTCTCGTAGCCGCGGTCCACGTGGTATATCCGGTTTACACGAGTGGTGCCGGCGGCGATCAAACCCGCGATGACCAGCGCAGCCGAGGCCCGCAAATCGCTGGCCATAATCGGTGCGCCATTCAAAAGGGAACCACCTTTAACAATAGCACTTGGTCCTTCAACCGCAATATTCGCCCCCAATCGAGCCAACTCGCTGATGTGCATGAAGCGCGATTCGAAGATGCGTTCGGTGACGATGCTGATTCCCGGTGTGGCGGTCATCAAGACCATGATTTGCGCCTGGGCATCGGTGGGGAAACCGGCGTAGGGCAAGGTGGTAACGTCCATCGGTTTCAATTCGCCGGCTCGCCGAATCACCAGTGCAGAGGATTTGGTTTCGGTCGTAACGCCGGCTTCGCGCAGCTTATCGAGCACGGCCTGGAAGTGATCGGATCGGGCGCCGCGAATGGTTACCTGGCCATTGGTGGCGGCGGCGGCGATGGCGAACGTGGCTGCCTCGATGCGATCCGGAATGACGACATGGTCAGCCCCATGCAACTCACCAACTCCGGTCACGGTGATGGTGGGGCTGCCGGCTCCGGTGATTTTGGCGCCCATTTCATTCAGGAATTGAGCCAGATCAACTACTTCAGGCTCGCAGGCGGCGCTTTCGATGGTGGTTACGCCTTCCGCCAGAACCGCTGCCATCATGACATTTGCGGTGCCTAGGACCGTCGGGCCATTGCGCCCGCCAAGGAAAATCTCCGCACCGAGCAGCTTGGGCGCGGTTGCGCAGATATAGCCTTGCTGCAAGACAATCTGCGTTCCTAGCGCGCGCATCCCTTTTAGATGCAGATCGATGGGGCGCGGTCCGATAACGCAACCGCCGGGAAGGGAGACTTTGGCCTTATGCAGCCGGCCCAAGAGGGGGCCCAGGATGCAGATCGAGCCGCGCATTTTGCGGATCAGGTTATAATCGCCAATACCCTTGATCTTGCCTGCCTGCACAGTGACGGTGTCTCCGTCGATTTGGACGTGGGCGCCCACGGAGGTCAGGATTTGTCCCATGAACTGGACATCGCTCAGGTTCGGGATATGGCGCAAGACACAGCGTTCAGGAGTCAATAGCGTGGCGGCCATCATGGGCAGAGCCGCATTTTTGGCTCCGCTGATGGTGACCTCGCCGTGCAACGGCACTCCGCCTTTGATGATAAAACTTTCCATGAATTTGCCGCAATTAATCAACGGTCGCGTTGCCGCCCATAATCCGGTTTTGCGCCTGACTGTGCAATGGGAATCTCGTTTACGGGGCTCGAATCATGCCGCGCGGCCTGCACGATCCTTAACCGTCCCGAATCATCCTTGACCATGGCCTCGAGCTGCCAAGGCGGAGCCGAGAACCATTCGAGCACCGGTTTGGCCTGGCCATCTCCGATCTCCATCATCAACCGTCCTTGGGGCCGCAAAAAGGCGGGTGCTTGATCGGCCAATTTCCGATAGAAATCAAGCCCTTCCGGTCCGCCATCCAAGGCCAGACGCGGTTCAAAGACGCCCACTTCAGGTTGGAGCTGGCCGATCTGGGCCGTAGGGATGTAGGGGGGATTAGCCACGAGCAAGTCAAACACCAGGCCGTGGGGCAGGGCGGCAAACCCATCCCCGGCGCAAAAGTGAATTCGGTCCGCCACCTGGTGCCGGAGCGCGTTGGTCCTCGCCACCGCAATGGCATCCGTCGAGATGTCGATAGCATGAACCTTTGCCGTTGGGCAATAAACGGCGATGGCAATGGCCAGGCAACCGCTTCCGGTCCCAAAATCCAACACGCTCGATCCCCTGCTTAGCGCCGGATTGGTTTGCAAAAACTGCCAGGCCCGCTCCGCCAACAGTTCGGTCTCCGGGCGCGGAATCAGCACCATGGGGGACACAAGCATCTCGAGGCCGCAAAACGACGCGGTGCCGAGAATGTGCTGGAGCGGTTCACGGTTGCCCCGACGCGAAACCAGCCGGCTGACGGTGTCCACCTCCTCGCCACTCAGCATGCGTTGGAAATCGAGATATAAATTCAGGCGCGGCACCCCCAGCGCATGGGCCAGCAAAAGCTCGGCCTGCAAGCGGGGTGAGTCCACGCCTTTTTGCGCCAGGAATTGGGTGTAGAGCCTGATGCTTTCCAAAATCAGCTTCTTAT
>JAMCZD010000421.1 GCA_023473405.1 Candidatus Omnitrophota bacterium | reverse complement strand
ACGCGAATAGCTGCTGTGCCGGTCGCTGTAGTATCGCGAATTGACGGTGATCTGGACCGGGACCGAGGTAACGGTCGTTCCCGAGTAACTTGTGGCTTTTGCAGTGAAGACGTGCACGCCTGAGCCCAAGTCCCTCGCCGTAATCGTGTAGGGCGCTTCCGAGGCGCTGCCCAGGAAACTGGTGCCATCGTAGAATCGCACCCGGTCGGCGCTGCCGGATGGCGAGACCTGGGCGGTGAGCCGGACGTCAGCCGGCTCAGTGTATACGGCCCCGTTCAGCGGGCTGGTGAGAGCGACCGTGAATGACACGGTATTGACGGTTAGTGTCGCCAAGGCGCTGGTGGCCGAGCCGGACGAATTACTCACGATCACACGGTAACTGCCGGCATCCGCGGTGGTGATAATCGAGAGCGTCAGGTTCTGACTGGTGGCGCCGTTGATATTGACGCCGTCCTTCTGCCATTGGTAGGCCAGTGGGGCGGTGCCGGTAGCGGTCACGCTGAAGGTGACATTGGCTCCGGCGGTGACGGTCTGGCTGGCTGGCTGCACGGTGATAACCGGGGCTGACGGCGGCGGCGGAGGAGGCGGCGGGTTCCCACCGGTCCCCACGGTGACCGTGCCAGTGCCGAGGTTCGAGTTCCTGGAACCGTTGTAAGCGGCGAACGTGAATGTTGCCGTGCCGGTGAAACCCGGAGGCGGGAAATAGGTAGCGATCCCATTGATCAACCCGACCGAGCCATCGGCCGGTTGGGAGATGATCCGCAACGTGGCGCCGGTCCCCGAGACGGGCAGGGTCATGTCAACCGATTGCCCAACGGCGGTGGTGGCCGATACATCGCTCACAGTGGGCGCCGGACCGGGCGTGCCTTCACCGCCGGGGCCATTGTGACAGGTGTAGCAACCGATGATCGCTCCGCGGAAGAAGTTCTGCGTGCCAAAGGCGCTCAGCGTGCGGTCGCCTTTGACTAAAGACAGCACCGTGCCTCGATAATCGATTCCGTGACAGGACTGGCATGCGCCGGAGTTGTGTTCAGCCGCGCCCTGGTGCTGGCTAACCCAGGTCTGGCCAATTGGATGCATCCCATGCGGGCCGCCATTGACGGTACCGGGCATGGTGGCATGGCAGGCGGTGCATTCGGCAATCGTGCCGGCATGGCCTTGCAGTTCACTGCTCTCGATGTTGTCGTTGCGGTGCGAGGTGGGGAAGATGGCATGGGGCGAACCGTGGCAGGCGGCGCACTGCAGTCCGCCGTGCCCGACAGAGAAACGATAGAGGCTCAACCCCGGCGCGGGGGTATTGGGCGTGGTGGCAAAGGTCTGATCTACCGCCGTCCGCGCAACGCCATTGGCATCGAGGGCGGAGGTGTAGCGGATTTGGCCGTTGTTATGGATGGCGGTGCCGCTGTGGCAGCTCTGACAGGCAGGTTCCATGAACCATCCGACCCGAGTGGGGGCGGCGACGTCGCTCATGGTGCCGTGGCAGCTTTGGCACTGCATTTCCTGGGACCCATCGCTGGCAATGGCCGATCCCATGGCACCGCGCAGGCACTGGGTCGTCGAGCCCGGATGGCACCTGTAGCAAGCCGAGCGATTCGCCGCGTCGTTCAGAGCCATGCCGGTCGAAGGATCGGTCACCAGGGCGTGAAGCGAGTGAATCGCACGGTTCAGGGGCGGGATATTGCCGTAACCGGAACCTGGCAGGGCCTCGGAGAGATGGCATTTGGCGCAAAGCACCGGATGGTTGTCGTTGACCACGCTTTGATACAGGCCCTGGGAATTGAAACCATTGCTGGAAAGAATGCCGGGGTAAGTCGCCGAGTCTTGGAGTTCGTCGTGAAGGCGCAGGATGTTGAGCCGGTAATCGCGGGTGGGGTTAGGATCATTGACCCAACCGGCCACCGGCTTTGCGGCGGGCGACCCACCGGAGGCATGACAGGCGCTGCAGTCCATTTCGTCGGAAATCGGTACGACGATGTCACTGGTTGCAACGATATTGTTTGCCGCGTCTCGAGCCACCAGGCGCATCATCGGATATGAATTTGTCCGGCCGGCATCGTCGTATGGGGACGCGGGAATACCCTCGGCGCGGAACCAGTTGGCGGGGGTTGAAACGCCGGGGGTGGGAGAGTTGTAATTCTCGAACAGCATATTTTGCGGGACGTTGTTTGGGCCGGGCATTGACCATCCCAACAGCCCCGTGTCGGCCGGCATCGGACCGAAGAGATCGGGTGTGAATTGCCAGAAGTTGATTTTGCCCTGGGAGGTTGTGTTGATCGAGCCGTCCGGATCGGCGATGGCCTCGTAGGTCACTGTGTAGTTCGAGCCATTGGTGACCAGCAGGCCGTTCACGATGAGCTGGGCCTCGATGGTATTGTAGGGCGGCAGCGTGCAAAAGACCGAGAAATCATTGTCCATGCAATGCATTCCCAGGTTGTTCCAGCCCAGAAGGGCGGCATTCGCGGCGGAGGTATCCGGACCGTTTGTCAGCAAAACAAACAAGGCGCACCAGATTGCTCCGATTGCCGCGAGGCTGATCGGGAAACTGGCTTTGGCCTTGCCGTTAGGACGTTGCATTACCTGCTTTGGTATTGGTTTGGTATTGGTTTTCATATGGTCGATAGTCTGAGTCATAGACAGCGGCGGCGCTATTGGGCAAGGGAGGTATTTTTTTGATACCCGGAAGGAGTGGATAAAACTCCTCCTTGAGGAGGATATGACAGCCAGGCCAGCCTAAAACCGGATCAACCCCCGGCGCGTGGCTACGGCGATGGCCTCGGTGCGGCTGAGGACTTGGAGTTTGGCGAACAGGCTCTTGACGTGAGACTTGACCGTGGTCTCGCTAATGAACAGGCTGCCGCCAATTTCCTTGTTGCTTCGGCCCTTAGCCAGGAGTGTCAAGACCTCGAGTTCGCGCCCGGTCAGCTCGCCGCCGCTCATTCGCGTTGCCAATTTGGCGACGATGGCCGGCGGGAAATACGTTTCACCAGCCGCCACTTTGCGGATGCACGCCAGGAGCTCGTCCCTCGACGCATCCTTGAGCAAATACGCCTTAGCACCTTCGCGCACGGCGCGGTAAATGTCCTCATCGCAATCGAACGTGGTGAGCATGATGGCGCGTGCCGAGGCATCCTGGCGGCGAATTTCGAGGAGCACCCCCATGCCGTCCATCTCAGGCATGCGCAGGTCCAGCAGGGAGACATCGGGGCGGTGCTGCTGCCACAACTGGACGGCGAGGCGTCCGTGAGGCGCTTCCGCCACCACCCGCATATCGGGCTGGCCGGTGACCATCGCTGCCAATCCTTGCCGAACCACCTCGTGATCATCGGCTATCAGGAGGCGGATTTGGGGATCCGTAGAGGACTTGCCGGTGCGATTGGACCAGGTTTGCGGCGATGGAGTTCGCTTGGAAGGACGAGGATTTCGAACGGGGCTCATGAGGCTGAGGGATAGGGCAAGACGACGACGATGGCCGTGCCTTTGCCTGCCCTCGAGTGGAGGGTAAGCCGCCCGCCCATGGCCTTGACGCGTTCCCTCATACCGCTGAGGCCAAAACCGCCGTTGCAGCTCAATGGATTAAACCCGGTGCCGTTGTCGCGGAGCTCGAGGCGCAAATCGCGGGATGCAAACGCCAGCCAGGCCTCGAACCGGCTGGCGCAGGCATGTTTCAGCGTGTTGGTGAGGGCTTCCTGGCTGATCCGAAGCAGGTGCTCTTCCCAGCTTGGCGGCAGGGGCCGAGGCGCACCCTGGAAACGAACGGAGGTCCGCAGTCCGCCGCCGGGATTCGCCTGCTTGAAAAGGGCGCCGAACATGGCCCAAAGGTCGCCATACTCAAGGGCCTGGGAACGTAATGCGCGCACGGACCGCCGTGCCTCGCCCAGCCCGAGACGGGCCTGGTCAACCGCATTCCGAATATGCCGGTTCGCCTCTTCGATCCGGTCGTTCCGGACAGCCGCATCGGCGGCTTCGAGATTCAGGACGATAGCATTGAAGTTTTGCGCCAGCGTGTCGTGAATGTCGCGCGCCAGGCGGTTTCGTTCTTCGAGCACTGCCGCCTGGCGGTTCTGCTCGACCAACCGGGTCAGTTGAAGGGACAACGTGACTTGATGAGCGAGGGCTTGGGCCAACTCGATATCCTCAGCCCGGTAAGCGTGTGGATGGCAACTGCAAATGCGGATGGAACCGATCACCCGCCCGGCGGCTATGAGCGGGACGGCCAGCACTACCTGAATCCCCTGTTCAAGCCACTGGCGCCGATATTGACGCGCCCGCGAATCCTTGCCAATGGCTTCGCATAAAACGGGCCGGCCCGTCCGCAGAATCTCCTCCCGCAAAGGGTCTTCCTGCCAACTCGAATTGCTCGTGGCGAGGGTTGGGTCTGCAGCGGCCCGGGAATCGACGCGGCCACCCAGACAAGAGAGATTGAATCCCGGGGCGGGCCCCGCCTCGGCTTCCAACCAAAGGCTCACGCAGTGGGCGTTCATCTGCTGGCGCAGGATGCATAATATGTGGCCGAGCAGTTTATCGGAGGTAGTTTCCCTTGCCAGGGCGTCCAACGCCTGTCTCAAGGCCTCCGCCTGCCCCCGTGCCAGTTGCTCCGACCCACGCAGGGCTTCTTTGATCCGTTTACGCTCCGTCATGTCCCGGCACGTCTCGACAATTGCGTCCCCTCCATCGAAGGCGACACGAGTCAGCCGCGCCTCAGCCTCGACGCGCTGGCCATCCTTGCGGCGATAGGTCCGCTCGATCAGGACTGGCCGGCCACGCTCCGTTCCGCGCCACATACGCCGCATCCGCTCGCGGCGGGCATCCATCACGATGTCCCACGGGCGCAGGACTAGAAGCTCATCGCGGCTGTACCCAAGGATTGCGCAGGCCGCTGGATTGACGTCGATGAAATGCCCGTCCATGGCGTGGACCAGTATGGCCTGCGCAGTATGGGTAAACAGGGCTTCGAGCCACCCTTCGCAACCGGTCTCATCTTTCGGCGCGTCCGGGTAATTACCGGTTTTGGGGCACCGCCGTCCCGGTCCTGGTGGGCGATGGATTGGAAACGCTTTCACAAAGAATCGTTACGCCTTTCGACGGTTAAACCACATGGCATAACCGGCGGCAAGGACCGGCGAGTTCGGTTGTGGCGCTTGCTGAACGAGTTGCTCGTTTATTCATGAGCTTAATGCTAGCATGAAGAAAATTGAATGCAATCGTCAAGGACCGCCGCGATTTGCCTTTTCTTGGCGCGTGAGTTTCGACAGCTTAGAGCCGTTGGAACGGTCTTTTATGGAAGTGTTTTACCTGAGCGGTTTGGCGTTTCTGGCCGGGTTTGTGGATTCAGTGGTAGGCGGTGGCGGGTTGATCCAAATCCCGGCGCTGTTTATTTTTCTGCCGTCGAGGTGGACGGCCTCGGTTCCGTTGGTGTTTGGCACCAACAAACTATCGTCGATATGCGGGACGGGCATGGCGGTCGCCCGGTATTCGCGCCAGGTCAGGATCAATTGGTCGTCGATACTGCCGGCGGGTTTGACGGCATTTGGTTTCTCGTTATTGGGTGCGGCAACGGTTACCGTGATCAGCAGCCGGCTTCTGAAGCCGATGATCCTGGTGTTGTTGATTATAGTGGCGGTCTACACGTATTTGAAAAAGGACTTTGGCTCGTCCCATGCCCCGCGGTTTGCGGCGCGTCACGAGAAATGGCTGGGGATGCTGGTTGGAGTCGTCAT
The DNA here is from genome assembly GCA_023473405.1 of Candidatus Omnitrophota bacterium. Classification (GTDB taxonomy): domain Bacteria; phylum Verrucomicrobiota; class Verrucomicrobiia; order Limisphaerales; family UBA1319; genus JAMCZD01. Next base: position 412 of record JAMCZD010000421.1, on the reverse strand, counting down.
CGGTTTTTACGACGGCTTTTTTGGGCCGGGCACGGGCAGTTTTCTGATGTTCATTTTCATTGGTTGGTTCGGCTTTGACTTTCTGACGGCCACCGCGAGCGCGAAGGTCCTGAACTTCGCCACCAACCTGTCGGCGGTGTCGTATTTCGCCGCGACGGACCATATCCTGTATCGGTATGCCGTCCCGATGGGGCTGTGCAATATGGCCGGGGCAGTCGCAGGCACCCGTATGGCCATGGGCAAGGGCAACGCATTTATCCGCCTCTTTTTCCTGGCGGTTGTCGGGGTGATGATCGTGCGCTTCGGTTTCGAGGTCCTCTGAGGGCGTGTTTCCGCGCCTCTGGCAATTTCAAAACACGCTCGGAGGATTACTTCCCCTCGATGATCAAATCGAGCCGGCGGCTATGTTCCT
>JAMCZD010000489.1 GCA_023473405.1 Candidatus Omnitrophota bacterium | reverse complement strand
TTCATGCGCCTGATGCAGCATCTGCTTGATGGGATCGGACGCCGGTCTGCGCTGAAGAATCGCCAGCGCCTCTTGATAGGTGAAGCGCCGCTGCGAATGGATGACGGCGGAATAGAACTTCGCGTGCAGCACCCGCCCTTCATTCGACGCGAGAATCTCAACGCACTTGGTCAGACGGTCCACGCCCGGCTTGAGCGAGCAGAGTTCGTTGCTCAACGCCTCGGGGAGCATCGGGATGACGCGGTCCACGAGGTAGGTTGAGTTGCCGCGCCGGCGCGCCTCGGTGTCAAGCGCAGTGCCGGGCTTCACATAATGCGACACGTCCGCGATGTGGACCCACAGCCGCCATCGGTCCTGCCCGGCTCGTTCCAGACAGATCGCGTCGTCGAAGTCCTTCGCGTCGCTGGGATCAATCGTGATGATCCTGTGGCGGCGGCAATCCACCCGGCCTGCCAGCTCGCGCGCGTGAACCGTCGTGCCGATGGCATTGGCTTCGTGCAGGGCGGGTTTGGGGAAATGCAACGGCATGCCGTATTGGCGCAGCACGGAGAGCATGTCCACGCCTTCCGCGTCGGGCGCGCCGAGGACCTCCACGATCTCGCCTTCGGGATTCGTGTGACGCGATTCCCATTCGTGCAACTCGACCACCACCTTGTCGCCAAGGCGCGCGGACCGCCCCATGTCGCGCGGCTCCGGGACGTAAAGGTCGTGGGGGATGCGCGGATCGTCGGGAATGACATAGAGAAACTGCCGGCTGCGTTGCAGCGTGCCGACGATCCGCGTGCGCCGCCGTTCCAGAATGCGAACCACCGTGCCGGTGCCCGGGTCGATATCAGCGTGGCGCAAACCTTTGGGCCGGACATCGCGCCGCACGAGCACGCGGTCCTCGTGCAAGGCTGTGCCAGTCGCGCTCTGCGGTATCGCAATCTCCTTGATGCCGGTATCGTCCGGTTGCAGAAAGCCATTGCCCTGGCGGTTCATGCGAATCCGGCCGGGAATGAGATCCGCCTCGCGCGATTGGATGTAACGATTGCCTTTGAGGCGCGCGATCTGCCCTGCCTGTTCCAGTTCGCGCAGCACGCGCTGCAACTCCTGCTGGCGCGAGGGCGGCAGGCGCAGCAGCCGGAGGAGTTCCGGCACATTCGCCGGAACGTAATCTTTGCCCCCCAGCAAATTCAAAATCCGTTGATCCACGTCATTCATCATGTCTCTCCTCTCGGGGGTGGCTTCTCTTCATCAGCGTCCTGCCATCGCCTCGCGCACGACCAAGTCAGGCAGGCCATGCACCGCGCCACCGTGGAGAAGAAACTTCTCCGTGAGCGTGGTCTTGCCGGCGTCCGGATGCGAGATGATCGCAAACGTCGGCCGTCTGTTTGTTTCTGCTTCAATATTCATTCTGTCGTTACTGCATTGTCCTCTCTGGCTGCTTCAATAGTGATGGTCTGCGGCTGGAAAGCCCAGTTCCGCAATGGACAGTCAAAAGGAGAGTCCGTCGAAATTGCGGGGGAAAAGCCCGCGGCGGGTGGCGTGACGCCAGAGAGGAAAGCGACAACGAGCCGGCCGCCCGGCTGAACGGACAAAGCTTAGGGCGGAGTCAAGGGACCCAAACATTCAAACCGGTGGCACACGGAAGACCGGCCTGGCGCCATCAAACTGGTCTACAAACATATCACTAATTTATACATTACGTTGAAAAGCATGTCCATTAAAGCATTTTTTTGGCATTTTTGGCCGTCAAATGTCTTATGCAAAGATTATAGGACCGGAAAAACCGTTCTCTGAAAACAGGGAGTTGGCGGGATTGTTGCCGGGAAGCGATTCAAGGTGAAACCGTCCATTGGCTCATTGGACGAGCCGGAAGAATAGGTTGCGGGTTGGCGGCGTGATGGTGACGACGTTGGTGCCGGCCGCGTTACTCACGCTGCCACTATAGGCCGCCCAATTGGTGGAGGCCAGATTGCTGTTGGTCTGGAGCATGCCCCCGGCCGCTGCCAGCCAGAGCACCTTGATCTGGCTGCTGTTGCCTTGTATGGCCAGCGCCGGAGGTGGCGCGGTCTGCACGGTCAGCCCATCGAGAACCACGCGCTGGAAGCCGGGCCCGCCGTTGTCCGCCAATTGAATGGAGACCAGGGTCTGCGTGGCGAATTCAGGCGGCAGCGTGATTTGCTGCATGTCCAGTCGGCCCGGCGAACCCCAGTTGTCACTTGGGCATTCGAAGACATTGATAGTGGTGGTGCCGTTGATGTTGTTCTCCCAATTGGCCCCGTTGTAATCCCGGATGTCCACGCCGCCGACAAGGTAGTTGGTATAGACGGCGCCGCCGGACCCGGTGAACACGAACCATGCGTAGGCGTTCGGCCCCGGCTGACCGTCCCAGGTGTTGATCAGCGAATACACACAGGTCACCCCATAGACGTTGACGCTGTTGGTAATACTGACCGGGCCGGAGCCGCCGTTGGCAGCGACGTCCCCATGCCAAGCCTGCTTGCCGTCGGCGTTGGAGGCGATGTCAAACGGAACACCGCCGAGGGTGACCAGGCCGACCGGCGCGCCCGGCAAGCGCGTGCCGTTCGGCTCGCCGGGAACGGTGTCCGGGGCCGCCCAGGTGAAATTGGCCACGTTGGTAAGACTGACGAAATAGAACGCGCCACTCCGGGTCGGCGGAGGAGTAACCGAGTCAGCGGTCAACAAGAAGTTGTCGAAAGTGACGGAGGTGCCCGCATCGGCCCCCTGGCTGTTCTGTAACACGAAATCAATGCCCGTCAGCGGCGAGGAGCGGGTTTCCGAGAAGAGTGGCGTGTCGTTGAAATAGCCCGTGACGGTCGCGCCCGTCCGGCTGATGCGAAACGTGCCGGCATTCGTGGATACGGGGATGGCGCCCTGAACCGCGCCGCCGTCCCAGACGTGAGCGTTGTAACCGCTGGAACGGTCATAGACGGTGTAGTAAATCGAGCCGTCCTGGTAGGAAGTGTGGAGTTCAACCTGATCCAAACCGGGACCAGGCACCACCGCGTTGGAGAAGTCAATCTGCGTGGAAAAGTCGTTCGTGATCCGTCCTCCGAACGGAGCGAGATTCAGGCGGATGTAAACGGACTGAACTCCGCCGGGGTTGAGGGCGGCGGTTTGGGCGAGTTGGACATCGCCGCCGGAAATGTCCACCGAATATAAGTCCGGGGTCGTCTGACCGACGTTCCAATAAGACGGGTTGAGGCCGGTCGAAAAATCGTCGGAAAAAGTTCCGCCCCGGACGCCAGTCGCGGTGGCAACGAGTCCGAGATAAATGAGGAAGTGCCGGAATTGAATTTTCATGTGTTTTTGTATATTTGCTTTTTGACTTGGGGTGTGTTGGAGACCGAAAAAGAGACTCCCATCAGCCTCGCACAGACGCGGTCCGTGATAAAACGCCTCGGGGTGAATAGAGGAAGGATCTCCCAAAAAGCGGAAAAACCGCGCTGTGGCGCGCATAATCCCTGCCTGGACCTGAAAATCCTCCTCAAATTATCGCCAAAATGTCAGTTTATGATTTCGGCCAGACCTTTATTTTTACTTTGCCGCCTTCCCGCATCTCGAAAGGACCCGGGAACGGATTCGACTCATTCCGTTTATTGCCGAAGTAATCTGTATCGATGCGGATTGGCGAACCATCGGCATTTTCAAATGGCAGGTCAGGAATGACCGCCTTGCCGAGCAAGCCGGTTGTCACAAGGTCGCGTTTCTGCACTTTCGACCATTTATTATCGATCGCGAGTTCCAGATACCAGCCATCGCCTTCCCGCGTCAGCTTCACTGCGGCAGCGAATTCCGGCTTGAGCAGCGCCTCCTTATCGAATCTGGACGGTTGAGCGCCTTGGACATAGACATTGCCACTCGCTACGACCGGCAGGTTGGCCCCATTATACGCGCCAAGATTGCAGCGGGCGATCAGCAGGTTATTAAGCCACCGCACATCACCAATCGGGCAATCGTGCAGGGCCACCACCTGGGTGCTGTGCGCCTTCATATATGGAGTGCGTCGACCGTCAGGAACGATATCCAGGTTGCCTGCGACCAAATTGTGCGCATAAGCGCCTCCTTGTGAATTTGCCAGATACGCCGTCCGCGAGAGTAGAATATTATTGGCGATAAGGAATGGGCCGTGATCCACTTCCGTGAAAATATCCCTGCTGTAATTGTCATGCATCAGGTTGCCGGTCACCTGAGTTCCCTGCGCCATCCAGTCCAGCCAGATACCCGCCACCTCGCCACAGCGATATATGTGATTTCCACTAATAACAACATCAATGGCACCGTGGAACTTTATACCCGCCATTTCAGCCCCACCCCATATTCCCTGGATATGGATGTCATGAATCTCATTGTTTTCAATCCGGCTGAACGCGCAACCCAGACTTCCGACAATGCCGGTCTGCTCGCAATGATGGATATGGTTATTCCGGACAATATGACCGCCTATTCTTTCTTTCGTCCAACCGTCTTTCTTGAGGGCATCGTCTATAGTCAAATAATACCCTTCCGTAGAACCGCGTTTTTCGTCCCATTGATCCGAGTATTTGCCCAACGCAATTCCACAGCAGCGGGAGTAGCTGATCTCGTTGTTCTCGATGATCCAGCCCTTGCACCAGTAAGCGGTTACCAGGCCTCGTTGGCCGGCGGTGGGCGCCGCCCAGTTGGAAGCGGCATTCTTCATATGGAAACCGCGCACGGTGATGTAGTTGATATTTGTCTTTTCGGGTGTGAAGACCGTGGGACGCACCGCTATTTCAACATCAGCCTCGTTGGGGTTTACACCCGGGAACTGAGCGTATATAACGGTGCTATCGGGTTTCTCCGCAAGAGTCGCAAACCACGTCGGCGCGCCTCCGGTCGGCTTCATCGCTTCTTCGAGGCTGCGTGCTTCGAGAAGCCAACAGCCGTTCAAATACACTGTCCCGGTATGATGAACCCGCCCGAGGGGATCGAACCAGTCGCCATGCACTCGCTCCGCGAACGGATTGAAAGTTCCAAAGTATGAATTCGGAAGAGTCAATTTCCAGACGTCTCCCACCGCTTTCGTCCAGGTCTTGGCAGGTTCAGAACCAGTAATGGTCATTTTTTCGCCGGGAGCGGCCTGGAAGGTGATACGATTCTGGTCGGAGGTTCCGCCGCGGGGAGGATTGATACGCTCGCGATATATACCCGCATGAACCGTTACGGTATCGCCCGGCATGGCCTTCATGGCTGCCGCCTGAATGGTCCTTAGGGGAGCGGACTCTGAGCCATCGTTCGAATCATTGCCGGTAACGGCTACATGGATTTCCTGGCTTCCAAGACCCGACAGTGTCGTGCACTCCACAACCGCCGACAACATAGCTAACGCAAACAACTTTCTCACGGCTTCTATCCTTTTTGTCATACGGAATATGCGTAGCGAAAGAATTGCTTTTCGCCAATGTTCATTTCAAGTGAGTTTTGGCTGCCGGGTGCGGAAAGCAAGCGCATTATTCTACTCCACGGGCTTGGGCATGGCGACTCCGCTCTCACCCGGCGCAGGCAGGGCTTGGCCGGTGAGCGCGGCGGTTCGGGCCGCCGCAACCTTCTCGAGCAAGGCGTCGAATTCACTCACGACATTGCCAGCATCTGTTTGGCACCTCGACAGGTCCGCCAACTTAACCGTAACGCTCACATTCAAGAAGGCTGAAATCAAGGACGGTTGCCGCCAAGCGTCAAGGCGCTCTGAGCGCTCGAACTTTCCCCGCTGGGTGGCGTCATCTCAATAAAAGTATCCGCGGCGTAGAGGTGGTCGGTGCCGAACAGGCGCTTTTGCTCCTCGAGGAAGACCTGGGCGAATCGCGGGAAAAGCGTGTCCAAGGGATCGAGCATGAACGTTTCCCATTCGGCCCAGCGCACCTTGTATAGGTGGGCATCGGGAAAGCGCTTGCCGGTAGCGGGCGGCACATGGCCGGTAAAGCCTTGCAGCACGGGCGTCATCCCCAGGGACCGTTCCCGGGCCAGGATGCGTTTCTCGAGTTCCGCGTGCAGATCAATCCACGACTTGGGCAGCGGACCACCCCAGCCGTCCAGGCATCCCATCCAACCAAACGGCAGATACGGTGGCCCGGCCAGGAAATCGGCCATATCCGCTTCGGAAAACCC
>JAMCZD010000491.1 GCA_023473405.1 Candidatus Omnitrophota bacterium | reverse complement strand
GGCGAGAACCGCCACCAGGATCAAGATGCTATTAGCGTTGGCCTGGGGCCATATCTGAACTGGCTGGCAAGGACTTTTTCAGCAGAATCAAATATTGAGATGCGACCCCAATCGTTCCTCGACTTTGGTGATACTGAGCCCTATTCGTATCGGAGGGACTCGATGGGGTCGAGGTTGGCCGCTTTGTAGGCCGGGTAGGTCCCGAAAATGATCCCGACCAGGGAGCAGATCACGAGCCCGATCAACACCCAATCGAAGGGGATGACCGGCGGGACTTTGAGATAAAGCGCGGCGAGGTTGCCCCCGCCGATCCCGAGCAAGACACCGATCACGCCTCCCACCTGGCAGATGGAAATGGCTTCCATGATGAATTGGGTCATGATGTTGCGTTTTTTGGCGCCAACGGCCCGGCGGATGCCGATTTCGCGTGTTCGTTCGGTTACGGAGACGAGCATGATATTCATGATCCCCACGCCGGCGGCCAAGAGGGCGATCGAGCTGACCACGGTTACACCGATCCGGACCGCCAGGGTCAGGCTCTTGAATTGCTGAATGAGCGAGTCGTTGGAGTTGATCTCGAAATCATCCTCCGCGCCGGGCGGAACTTTGCGGAGGGTGCGGAGGATGCCGCGGACCTGTTCCACGGTGTCATCGAAGGCGGCTTGGTTGCGTGCCTGGACAAGGATATCCAGGCTGCGGTCCCAGCCAAAGCGGTTCAAGCCGGTAGTCAGGGGAGCAAGCAGGAAATTATCCTGGTCGCCTCCCAACATGGCGCCCTTGGCAGCCAGGACGCCCACCACGAGGTAACTAACGCCGTGGAACTTGACGTTCTCGTCTATGGGTGATCCGTAGGGGAAGAGTTTTTTGGCGAGGGCGCTGCCCAACACGCATACGCTGCGGGTGCTTTCGAGGTCCGATTCGAGCAGTCCCCGGCCCTGTTCGATCACCAGGTTACGAGCGGAAAAGATTTCGGGTGTGATGCCGCGCATGCCGATATCGGGGTTGGTCGTGGCGTAACGCGAGGACACTTCGCCATGCCAGAGCCAGGTTTCGGCGCCGACGCTGCGGGCCAGGGTTGCCCGTTGTTTCAACTGCAGGACCACCGGATAGCGGATATTGAGCCGTCTCCAGTATTTTTCCCAGTCCTCGGGCCCCTTCACGAACATGGCGGGCCATTTGGACACGATGAACGTCTGGGCGCCCAACTGGCTTAACTCGGTTTCCATGACATTTTGCAGGGCACGCATGGCGGTCATAACGATGATGATGGAAAACACGCCGACCAGAACGCCCAACAGGGTGAGCGCCGAACGCAGTTTGTGGGCGGCCAGGGCGCTCATGGCCATCAGGAAACTCTCTTTGACCTCGGCGATAATCATTCGTTGCGCAGGGCATCAACCGGGTTCATCAGGGCGGCGCGGTAGGCGGGAAAAAAGCCCGAGAGAACCCCGGTGAAAAGGGATACCCCCAGGGAAATTCCAACCATGGGCAGGGACAAACTTGTCGGCAGCAGGCGCGCCAGGAGTTGGCTCAGTGGATATGCCAAAAACACACCCACCATGCCTGCCATCAGGCAAATCAGGCCGGACTCGATCAGGAACTGCACGAGGATAGTGCGGCGTTTGGCGCCGACGGCCTTGCACAAACCAATCTCACGGGTCCGCTCCGCCACCGAGACGAACATGATATTCATGATGCCGATCCCGCCGACGAACAGGGAAAGGCTGGTAATAAAAAAGCCGACGCCGGCGATGGTGCTGCTCAGTTTTCTGAAAGTTTTGATAAATGCCTCCTGCTGGTTGACGGCGAAATCGTCGGGCGCCTCGGGTGGCAATCGCCTGATCCGGCGCATGATCCCGCGCAGTTCATCGATGGTATCGTCGATCTGCTTCAGGTCGCGCACCTTGACGGTAATCGAGATATTGGGCCAGCGTGTAAGATCGCTCAATACCGGGTAATGGGAATCATCACGCGGTTGTCGAAATTCACGATGCCCAGGAATGACCCGATCTTGCCCAACACGCCCACCACCTCGTAGGCATTGCCCTTGATGCGGATTTTTCGGCCTACTGCCTGCTCATGCGGAAAGAAGTTGGCCGCCAGGTCGGCCCCCAAAACGCACACCGGTCGCCCGCCATCAACTTCTTCGGCCGACAAGAATCGTCCTGAGGTTACCGTCAAGCTGCTTACGGTGGCGGTTTCGGCGCCGCAACCGACAATCTGCACGCTGCTGGCGCTCCGATTTTCGTACTCGACCGCTCCAAAGTCCTCGACCCATGGGGATACCGCCGACGCCATGGTGACCAGTTTGGCCAGGCTGCGAGAGTCCCGCAGGAGTATGTCCCGCCGGTTCCGCATCTTCCACCACTCTTCGTGTCCGAACCACGAGAATTTCTGGACGTAAAGGACATCGGACCCGATGGCGGAGATGCTCTTGATGAAGGCCCGGTTGAGGCCTTCGATGGCCGTTCCCATCAGCGTTACGGTGACGATCCCGATAACAATCCCGAGCGTAGCCAGAGACGAGCGCATCTTGTTGGCTCGAATAGCCGAGACAGATACGCGGAATCCCTCCACAACTTCGCTCAGGAGCCTCATATTTCCTTGACTTGAAGGGGCCCATCGCGGACCTCGGCGGGATTAATCGCCGATTTGGCGGGGGTGGATTTAATTCGTTCATCGCTTGCGATACGCCCGTCGCGCAGCCGGATGATCCGCCGGGCATGGCGGGCGATATCTTCCTCGTGGGTGACTACCAGGAGCGTGTTGCCCTGTTGCGAGAGCGACTCGAACACGGCCATTATTTCTTCGCCCGTTTTAGAATCCAAGTTGCCGGTGGGTTCGTCCGCCAGGATTATCGAGGGGCGGTTGACCAAGGCGCGTGCGATGGCCACGCGCTGGCGCTGGCCTCCTGACATTTCGTTGGGCTTGTGATGGATGCGGTCGGACAACCCCACCTGAGCCAGGGCGCGCAAGGCTATTTCGCGGCGTTCCTCGAGGCTGATCCCGGCATAGATGAGCGGCAATTCGACATTATGCAACGCGTTGGATCGAGCCAGCAGATTGAAGGTTTGGAACACAAATCCGATCTCCTGATTGCGAATATCGGCCAATTGATTGTCGTCCATGTCACTCACGTTGATCCCGTTGAGCTCGAACACACCGGAAGAGGGTGTGTCGAGGCAACCGAGCAGGTTCATGAGGGTGGACTTTCCCGAACCGGAGGGTCCCATAATGGCGACGTAATCACCGCGGTCGATGTGCAGGTCCACCTCACGCAAGGCATGGATGGTTTCCGTGCCCATTTGGTAAAGCTTGGATATTTTCCTGAGGCTGATCATGCAGTGCGGCTTATGGCATGGCTTGACGGCGGTTCGTCAACAATTCAATTCTCGGATTCTTCCGGTTTCCCGGCGGCCATTTTGGTGTTGTCCACCTTGACCTTTATGCCGTCGTTCAGCTCACGGTTGATAGCTTTGTAGCCTCCGGATACGACCTCCCGCCCGTCGGTTATTCCCTCCAAAATCTCCGTATACGAATCATCGCTGATGCCGCGCTTTACGTTCGTCATTTTCGCCTTGCCGTCTTCGACCAGAAACACGACCTCGACGGGTTTGGGGGGTTCGTTTGGTTTTTTGGCTGCAGGCGGATTCGTGTCGGATGCCTTGTTCGTTTGCCCGGGATTGGCCTTTGAGGCTTTCGCGACGGCGTTGCTGGTTCGGTTGGTGCCGCCTTTCTTGCTGTCCGGTTCTTTGGGCATGCGGGTGGTGACGCTCTGGATGGGGACCGCCAGGACATTGGTCCGGCTTCGCGTTTCGACTTCGGCCGTTACCGACATGCCGGGGCGGAAGGCTTCTTTTTCATTGATCCGGATGCGGACCTCGAACTTGGTGGCTTCCTGTTGGGAACCGGCGGCGGTGGTTTTAGCGGTGTTGGCAATCTCGGAAACCACGCCGGTAAACTTCTTGTCTCGAAAAGCGTCAACCTCGAGGTGCGCTTTCTCACCGATCTTGATCAGGACTATGTCGATTTCCCCAATGTCAACGCGCGCCTCCATATCGGTCAGATCGGCAATGGTCATCACCTCGGTGCCTTGGTAAATACCGGTGCCGACCACGCGCTCGCCCAGTTGGGAGTTCAATTGGCTGATCGTGCCGTTCAATGGTGAACGAATGGTGGTTTTGACAAGGTCTTCTTCGGCGCGGGCGAGGGCGGCTCGAGCATTATCGGCCTGGTGCATCGACGACTCGTATGTAGCCTTGGCTACTTCGTAGCTGGTCTTGACATCCAGATATTGGGACTCGGAATCCAACTTGTCCCGGTATAATTCCTCATGGCGTTTCAGTTCGGCCTCGGCCCGATCTAGGTTGGCTCGAGCCAATGAATTCTGGGCCAGGGAAGCCTTGTACGATGCCGACGCGATATTGCTGCTGGCGACGTAAGTGTCCGGCTTGATCTTCATGAGCAAATCTCCCTTGCGCACCTTTTGCCCCTCTTTCACCGCCAGTTCGATGATCTCACCACTTACCTCCGGGCTGATCTTGACCTGATCAACCGGCTGAATCTTGCCATTGGCCACCACCATCTCAGTCAAGTTGCGCCGCGTCACCTTTTCCGTTTGCACCGTGATGACCGGATCGGGTTTGCGGAAGTAGGCATAAATTCCCAAGCCTAGGATCACCAGGCCGATCACGGAAAAGACAACAAGCCTGCGGCGTGTTTTGCGTTTTGAGTTTGTCATGCGCTATGTATCTCTAACACTCCGGAACCGGGCCTTGTTGCACTTAGGAATGACCTAATCCAGAGAAAACGATTCCCAGTTTAATCACCAGCCAGGGAATAAACAACCACGCCGCCGCTTGCACATAGGCCGCCCCGCTCAACTTCGCCAATCCCAAGGCCAAGACGGCGATATACCAAATCGTGATGACATTGATCGCCGCCAAAGCCAGGTGGATCTTGTTGGCGGGATCGAATTCACGGATCAACAAAGCCGGGCCAGGTGTCATCATCAGGTTGCCGGTAGCCACAACCAGGAGTGTGGTAATAATAGCTCCGACAACCCCGATCATTCCCGTCAGCGCCGTTGCTTCAACTGCTTGCTGAAACGAGAATTGCCCTTTGAACAGGCGCGTTCCCAACAACCACAAGACCAGGGCCAAAAAGAATAGCCATCCGAAGCTGCCCACTATCGCCGCAACCGAACCGGCTGCCTTGAGAAAGCCCGGCCCCATGAAACGCTCGAGTTGGGCTTGCGACGCCTCCGCCTGGGCCGCCGTCATCTTGCCGGTCTCGACCATTCTATCGAACCGTTTCGTTTGCTGATCGCGCATTTGTTGGATAACGGCCGGCTGCGAAAAGGAGACAAACACGCTCGCGATCCCCACCAAACAAATGATTAGGATGGGCACCAGCCAGTTAGCCGTAAACGGCGGACCCGCCTTTATCGAATCAAAGACTTCGCCGGGCGCCACCAGGATATCCATGAGCCGGCTTCCCAGTGACGAGGCGGGTCGAGATGCCTTTTCGACCTCCGGAGATTGATTTTCTTCCATAATTCGTTCCTCAGTTAATCCGCCCGCGATTCTTCCGGGCCCAACAATCATGCGGCATGGTCTACATATCCTTGAGTGTGTCCACCCAGGGAATTATTTATCAAGACAATCTTCTTTCCCACACTAGACCGGCAGGGAAGCCAAAACTGGGCAGGGACAGGTGCAATAGGCTCCTGCTTGAATAGGTTCCCATGCAGTTTTCGATTCGCTCTTTCTTTGCCAATGCAAAAGATTGCGCTAGAATAGGTTCCATGCAATTGCGCAACGACCTGTCCCGGCCGCGTCCGCCCTTGCCCTGGTACGCGAGGCGCCGGGGTGGTTTTCTATTTTTTCTAGGGATTTTACTGGTACTTGGAATCGGCTCAGGGATGCCTTCCGTCCATGCCTCCACGGGGAGTTCCAGCGTCCCGGGTTCTTCGCCGTCCACAGGCCAAACCGGGATTGAGGAAGATGCGCCGGACGGACGATCGTCATTGGGGGCTGTCCCGGGCCAGGTGTTGGTTCGGTTCCGCAATGGCACGGGAGCAGCGCGGCAGGAAGCAGTTCTGACGCTGGCCATTCCCAAGACGAGGATGGTGCGGCGTTTTGGCGG
>JAMCZD010000150.1 GCA_023473405.1 Candidatus Omnitrophota bacterium | reverse complement strand
CAGTGTGCCAAGGGTCGTAACGCGTTTACCATCGAGTTGATAGCCGCCCAGCCAGTGGTCCATCGGGGTGTACTCCTCCAGCCATGTATAGGGCGAAGTAATGATCAATTGGCCGCCGGCTTTCACCAGATGCGGCAGGCGCCCCAAGCATCGCATCGGGTCCCGCAAGCGATCAATCAGATTGGCCATAAGCACTACATCAAAACCCCCCAGCTCTCCCGGTAGTTCCTCGGCGTCGGCCTCGACAAATATTGCCAGGTTCCGGTCCAAGTCCGCCGGGACAAATGCCGTGGCCGGCACTGTCAGTGTCCCTTCCTCGGGGCAGGCAAAATTGATCGAGCCGTGCTGTTGCAGGTAACGGGCCGTGGCGATGAACGGCGGCGAGCGGTCAATGCCGACGGCCTGCGCGCAATATCGGACCAGCTCGAAAGTGGAACGTCCAACCGCGCAGCCAATCTCCAATGCCCGCGCCCCCGGCGGCAACCGCTCGGGTTCGAGGCATTCTGTTATGCAGCGAACCGGGAATCCGAGGGCGTCGTGAGGCCCAAACGAGTAAGGGAGCACTTGTTTGGCCGACCCATAATGCAGCAGAAGGTATTCTGCAACGGCGCGGTCGGTCTGGTAAAAGTCGCTAGCCATGGGCAATGGTCGAGTGCCTCGAGCCGGCTGCCGCCTGCTCACGAGGCAAGCAGGCTCCGGATGTACGCCGAAGGTTGATAATTCTCGATCACGATCTCCGTTTTGCCGTAACGAATCATTCGTGCCTGGGGCATTTTGATTTCCGGTGTCTTGGTAGGGGAAAACAGAATGTCGTCGTGCGTGGCATTTTTGGGGTTGGCAAACCGGTCTGGAGTCAGGCTTCCCCCGAGGTGATCGCTGCGCCCGGTGGCCACGTGCAGGGTGCCGAGTATTTTCTCATCCTGAATGTCCTGGCCCGCCGCCGGGAGTTCCTGGGTCCCCAATCCCAGTTCGCCAAGCTCGCCTGTAATTGGGTCTGCCTTCAACTTGGCGTTATGCGCCTTGATCACGTTCGGGTTGCCCCGGAGAAGTGTAGCTCGCTGCACCCGTCCCTGCGTGACCTCCATCCAGCCAATGGTCCCATCTTCATAGCGAAGTGGGAAATACCCTTCGGCACCCGTCGGAACGTAATATATCTCGCCGGCAGGGAGATTCACGATGTCCGGCTTCTCGCCCCGGCAGATGCCATGGCTTTTCTGGGCCTCTTGACCATTGCAGAACAGCCGAAGCGCCCGACTCTGGCCCAGAACCTCGAAATCAATGTCAAAGTAATCCGCCTTGGTCAGCCCCAGCCGCAGTTGCTCCGCTTTCCGGCTCACCTCGTTGTAATCGACCGAAAGGCCGGTACGCAATATCATCTCATTCACCCCATGCAGCGTCGCCCCACGGAAACCATATTTCTTGGCAAACGCCGTGAGGGGCGCCGTGGCGGAATAAGTCGAGATGCAAAGGAAGATGTCAAAACGAGGGTAGATGTCCGTCGTCAAGCTGAGTTCCCGTCCGGATGGATCAAAGGCCTGGTCGGGCAGATCGAGGTTGCTGCCGCCGGTGATTTGATATGCAAACAAGTCGCCGCCAACCAGGCCTAGAGACTCCAAACCACCGTTCTTTAGCCCTAGATAAAAAACCTCGTAGGCAACCCGTTGAACGGCCAGCTCTCGCTCGTTCAAAAAGGCCATGTCCTTGACGTCAGCGGGATTCGCCAGATCAATCAGGATCGCCAGCCTTTCGCCCGGCTTGGGGGCGAAAACCGTCTTCAGCAAGCGGACCAGGTTGAATGTCGGAAAACCGGGGTACGGCGGTTCCAGCGCGATTTCATTTTTGGTGATCATAGACTACTCATGTTGTTATTTCCCGGCTCTTACAGTAATCCTTTCGCGCTAATTATCAAAATTTAGCAGCCCATTCGTTTTTTGATGCCCTTTCGTGCCGGTCTGGTTTAATGAAGGAAAATCGATGAGTTTATGGAATACAACCCTTTCAAGGCCATGGTGAAGAGCCGGAAGGCGCTGCCTTTCGTCCTGGCTCTGGTGTCATGCTATCTCACCGCAACCGCGGCAGGCGATACCGCGTCGTCAGATGCCGATATTGTCAGTCTCGCTCAATTGGTGGGCAAACCAGTTGACGTTGCATCGAGCGCTTATCTTTTTCGTTCCGATCGGACCGCCGACCAAAACCCGCCCGAGACCTGGTTTCTGCTCGTGCAATATGCCGGTTTGCCCTACGACAAACCTATTCCACCTGACTCGGCCGTACTCAATTCCGTTTTGTGCGGTTTACTCTGGGAAGAGGTTCGCCCGGTCGATCGGCTCGAGCTGTCCTGGGCGGACACCACCAAACCCATACCTTCAGCCGATCAACTGGTGGTGACCTATTTCGACAGCACCGATGGCAATGGGCATACCTGGTTCAATCCGCGAACGAAAAAAGAAGCCGGCAAGCCCGAGGTTGCTGCCGGCGGCAAAACCTATGCCTATGCCATCCCCGAACATACCTGGGGAATCGTCGTTAGCTTGCGGGATAACAAAACCGCCGACGGGTTTGCCGTTCCCACAATCCGCGCCCTGGTGCCGGAGGTGTGGAAGCGGATGAACCTTGTCATTGAATGGGGCTTCGGCGAAGCAACCGAGGCATTGAACTACGACGGACACCTGGAAACCTACGACGCGGTTTTGGGCCAGACCCGCCCGCTGGCCGGTGACTCAGGCATGGCAATGATTGGTCCGGCGGACTGGAAGTCCCGCAAAGCCGGCGATGCCCGTCGCGGCATTCAAACCACAGTGCTTTACATCGGTGCTTATGCCCCGCGAAAAGTGTGGCCGCAACATTGCAGCCTGGCGGATACCTACCGCAGCCTGATCACCGTCCGGACTCAATCCGGCAGTTTCACTTTCAACGTTTCCGACCTTGAGAACGGTCCCATCCTGGCGCCCGAATTCGGCTTTTACGTTGCCAATGCGCAATCCGGCCAAACCGCCGAGCAGTTCCGGCAGGAACTGGCCGCCAAAGGACTGAAAACGATCAGCGAGCGAGTGCGGTTGGAACCGGAACAAACCTGGAAGAATGCCGTCCAAGCCATGTGGCTGGACCGGACCCTGCCGCCGATCCCCAAACCGGACTTCAAACCGCGCATGCAGATCGATGTTCCCTCCAAGGAACTTGTTGACCAATGGAACCTCGGCGCCTGGCACATCCTCCGCCGCGCCCAACAAGACATTAACGGCCATTGGCGGTTCAATGATTACCCGTTCGGCGTCCTGGGTGAGGAAACCTACCTGATCCTGCGCGCGCTCGACCTGATAGGCATGCACAAGGAAGCCGCCGATGGTCTCGATCAATGGCTCGAGTTGACACTGGAGCGGCCCAAACCGCTCGGGCTGTTCTCCGATGGCTACGGCTGTTTCACCCACGCCAAGGATTACATCGGCGGCGTCGGCGGCACCATGGACGGTGTGCATTGCATGGGCCCAGGCGCCATTGCGTGGACCATGACCGAACACTATTGGCTCACCGGCGACGAGGCTTGGCTCAAGGCAGCCGCGCCCCGAATGAAGGCCAATGCCGAATGGATTCTGCGCCAGCGCAACTTATGGAAAACGGTTATTCCAAATGGCGACCGGCTTTGGTGCAAGGGCCTGCAACCGGCGCACGTCGTGACACCGGACAGCGCCAACATGCACATGCAGTTCTACGAATCCGAGGCCTATTACTGGTTGTCTGTCGAACAGCTCGGCGAGACTCTGGCCCAAATCGATCCCGCCGGCGGCGCCACACTGTTGGCCGATGCCGAGGCGTATCGGAAAGACCTGCTGGCGGCAGTCGATCGATCGATCACCCTGTCGCCCGTCATACGCGTGCGGGATGGGACCTACCGGTCGTTCATTCCCTTCGCGCCCTATGTGCGCGGGTGCGCCTCGGGAGCCTGGGGTTGGCGCCGGTGCGGCAACCCCTCGAACAATCACGTTACCGGGCTTTACTGGGACACCGTCCAATCGGCCGCCCACCTGATTAGCCCGGCTCAGGTATTGACGACAAAAGACAAAAGGGTCCAGGGCTTCCTCGATGTGCTCGAAGACCGGTTGCTCGTCGAGAACGACCGGCTGGAAGTGCGGACTCCGCACTATGACCCGGACAAAGACTGGTTCGCACATGCCGGCTGGCAGTACCAATGCGGCTATGAGAAACAGGCGAATATCCAATTAGACGCCGATGACCCACCCAACTTCATACGTTCCATGCTCAACCAATATGCCGCCGATATTCAACCCGGCGAATATACCTTTCGCGAGCACACCGTCACCGGACCGCCCGACAAGTCCTTCGAGGAAGCCGCCTTTCTCGAGCGGTTCCGCATGGCATTGGTCATGGAAGACGGTCAAGACCTCTGGCTGGCTCGGGCTACCCCTCGGGCATGGCTCGAACAGGACAAGCGCATTGCCGTGCGAAATGCCGCTACTCACTTTGGCTTGGTTACTTATGAAATCGTTTCCGATACGGCTCACGGCAGGATCACCGCCAATATCCAAATGCCCGAACGCCGTCCGCCGCAAATTGTCCTGCTCCGGTTCCGTCATCCCGCGGCTGCCCCAATCAAGAGCGTGACGGTCAACGGAAAACAATGGCTCGATTTCGATCCGATCAAGGAAGTCATCCGCCTGCACGATGTGAAAGAGACAGTCCGCCTCGAGGCCAGATATTGAGCGGACAACAGAGCGAACTACATTCATGATGAACAACGCTGCAGACCCCACCGAATCGGCTATTAGCCGGTTTCTTGATGAAACCGCCGGTTTGCTGAGGCGGCTCGATCGTCCGGCCATCGCTCAGGCGAAGACAATCCTGCTCGAGTGTCACACACATCGGGGCCGGGTTTACACACTCGGGAACGGAGGCTCAGCCTCGACGGCGCAACATTTTGCGTGCGACCTGGCGAAGTACGTCATCCCGCCCGGCCAGCCGCCCTTTGATGTCCGCTGCCTGACGGACAACATCTCGCTCTATACCGCCTGGGCCAACGATGCCAATCGCGATGACGTTTTTGTCAACCAGCTCCGCGGCTTGCTTACCCCGAACGATGTGGTGCTGGCAATATCGGTCCACGGCGGGAAAGGCTTCTCGAATGACTTGATCCGAGCCATTCGCTTTGCCAATGAGACCGGCGCGCGATCGATTGCCCTGGTTGGTTTCGATGGCGGCCCGCTCCACCGCGAGGCCTCTTGTTCGATACTCGTTCCCGTCGAGTCAACCCCGCAGACCGAGGCAATCCACCTGGTGATCGAGCACCTGCTGATGCAGCTCATCAAGGATGACTTGGCAAAGACGATCGCCCATGGCTGACGTTCTCTGCATTGGTAACGCGTCATTCGACCTCAGCGTGCTTTCTTCCGGGTTTCCCGCCGAAAACAGCAAGGCTGAAACCGACACCATGCTCGAAGCCGGCGGCGGACCAGCCGCCAACGCCGCTTATCTGCTCGCAAGCTGGGGAATCGCATGCGCCTTTGCCGGCTTGGTCGGCGATGACCATTACGGGCGGCGGATTGCGGTGGAGTTCCGTGCGGCGGGAGTTGACATTTCATTGCTCGAACAGCGCCCCGGCCATATAACCCCGCTTTCCGTTATTCTCATCAACCGTAACAATGGCAGCCGCACCATCGTGAATCGAAAGTCCAAGACCAAACCGCTCAAACTCGAACCCGAACATCTCATCAGGTTGTCCCCCCGAGTTCTTCTGTTCGACGGTCATGAGCTCGAGGCGTCGCTCGATGCCTTGAATGCCTTTCCGAACGTAACGTCCATCCTCGATGCCGGGTCTTGGCGCGAGGGGACCGCCGAATTGGCCGGACGGGTGAATTACCTGGCCGCCTCGGAACGGTTCGCCCTGCAAGCCTGCCAGTTGCCTGATCTCGATAGCCTCGAACACCGGCGGTCGGCCTTGCGGCAGCTCAGGGCGCGCTACCGGAATACCGTCGTCGTCACACTGGGTGAGCGGGGATTGATCGCCGACGATGGCCATGGTCTTTTCGAAATGGACGCCTTCAAGGTCAAGGCTGTGGACACCACGGCAGCCGGAGACATCTTCCACGGGGCGTTTGTTTATGGCGTTCTGCGGGAGATGAGTTTCCAACAAAACTTGCGGCACCCGT
>JAMCZD010000122.1:20689-27096 GCA_023473405.1 Candidatus Omnitrophota bacterium | reverse complement strand
TCCCAACGCATGCGCCGGGAGCCCAACGCCTCCCGACGACAACCGCGATGGAAAGTTGAACCCCGGCATATTTGAGTATGTAACTGTTTACTCGCGTGAACCCAACCAGCGCGCCGATGGCTCGGCGCGGATTGACGTGAACAACACCGACCAGAGCCAATTGACCTCCGTGTTGCAGGAGAGTCTAGGCCAGCAGCGCGCCCAGGAAATCCAGCAACAAATCCAGCCTTACCGGGGCCAAATCCGTAGCCTCGTCGAGTTTTATCTCCGCAGCAAAATGACGGCCCAGGAGTTCACCCAGGTCGCCGGTGATCTGACTGTGACCAATTCCACCTACCTCGAAGGCCTGATCAATGTGAACACGGCGCCCGCGCCAGTCCTTGCCTGCATTCCCGGCATTGGAATGGACAAGGCGCCGCAGTTGGTTGCCTGGCGGCGTTCGCGAACCACGAATGATCTTTACTCTGTGGCGTGGGTAACCCAAGTCCTGGACGAGACCAGCGCCATCCAGGCCGGCCCTTACATCACCACCTTCAGTTACCAATTCTCGGCAGACGTCGTTGCCATGGGAAACCATGGCCGGGGTTACCGGCGCACGTTGTTCGTCTTCGACACCAGCAATGGAAATCCACGCATCGTCTATCGGCGTGACCGCGAGCGATTGGGCTGGGCACTGGGCGCCGAGCGGCAATCGCCATGGTTGGCTGGAAAGGAGCTTCCCTAATGGTTTTTCTGAAATCACATCCGCCGTCCTCGTTGATCGGTCTGGCCTTGGAAGGCCGGCAGCTCGAAGGCGTGGTCTTGCAACGGTCCAATGGCGCCGTCAGGGCTGCGCAGAGCTTCCGCGCCACCCTCTCTCTCGATCCCCTGGCCGATGACCCGGAACTGGTCGGACACGAGATTCGCAACCACCTCGATGCTGCGGGCATTCGCGAACGGCGTTGCACTGTCTGCATCCCGTTGCAATGGGCCTTGATCCTCCAGTCCAAGTTGCCCGAACTGCCCGAAGCCGACCTGTTGAGCTACCTCGAGATGGAGGCCGAACGCGGCTTCCCTTACTCCCCGGCGGACATTTGCCTCTCGATATCCCGCTGCCGCGGCGCCAATGGCGATCAACATGCCTCGCTGGTTGCCGTCCCCAAAGGGCATGTGATCCTCCTCGAAAAGGCGCTCCGAGCCGCCCGGCTCAAACCGCTCAGTTTCTCCCTCGGCATCGCCGCCTTGCCGGGCCTGAATGAGAAGGACTCGACCGGCCTGCTGACGCTGGTCGTGGGCGAGACCGGCGTGGATCTCCAGGTGTCCACTGGCGGTGGGGTGGCGGCCTTGCGGTCGCTCGAAGGCGCCATCGAGACCGAAGGCAACGAGAAGCGCCTCGATGCGGAGGCGGTGGCCCGCGAGCTCCGGATCACCCTTGGCCAATTGCCGGTCCCATTGCGCCAGACAATCAATGCCGTGAGGGTGTTCGGCCCAAGTGAGCTGACCGCGCCGTTGATCCGCCAAATCCAACCGACCGCGCGCAGCCTGGGTTTGCAGGTCGAGCCCGGCGTGAACCCGCGTATCGATGGCCATGAATTCCAGGGAGCCAACCAGTTCGGTATCGCGGGCGCGATGGGCCTGGCGGCAAAATGCCTGTCCGGCACGCGACCCGGATTCGAATTCCTGCCTCCCAAACAGAGCCCTTTGAACCAGGCATTGGCCCGGTTTTCCTCGCGGAAAATCCTCTACGCGGGCGCCACCGCCGGTGCGGTCCTGGTGCTGGTCACGGGGGCTTTGCTCGTCCAACAATGGCAGCTCTCGCGATTGGAATCCCGGTGGCGCGCCATCGAACCGCGCGCCACTGAGCTTGAGGCGCTTCAGCAAAAGGCCCGAAAATTCCGCCCCTGGTTCGACCAATCCCTGGGGGGCCTGCGCATCCTCCGGCGGCTTACCGAGGCATTCCCCGAAGAAGGATCTGTCTCGGCCAAGACCCTCCAAATCAAGGACCTCACCGAAGTCACCTGCGCCGGCCAGGCGCGCGATAACCAGTCCTTGCTCAGGTTGCTCGACCAGTTGCGCGCGGCGAGCCAGGTGGCCGACCTGAAGGTCCAACAGGTGCGCGGCAAAACACCGCTCCAGTTCAACTTGAGCTTCCGCTGGACCGAAGGATCAAGCCATGATTAAGTTCAACGTCAAGAATCGCGAGAAATTGCTCACCCTGATGGCGGCGCTGGTCATCGGCCTGTTGATCGCCGATCACCTCGTGATCACCCCGCTGGCCAACCTCTGGAAAACCCGCTCGAATCGCATCGAAACCCTCACCAAGTCAATCAACAACGGCAACTTGCTCCTGAGCCGGGAAAAAATCATCCGCGATCGCTGGGACTACATGAAGACCAATTCGTTGTCCGCCAACGTCTCAGCGGCGGAGAACCGGGTCCTCAAATCGGTGGACCGTTGGGTCCAGGACAGCCAGATCAGCTTTACCTCGATCAAACCTCAGTGGAAACAAGGCGATGACGACTATATGACCCTCGAGTGCCAGGCCGATGCCTACGGCAATATCCGGTCCGTGGCCCGGTTCCTTTTCGAGTTGGAAAAGGATCCGTTATCGCTCAAAGTGGACAACGTGGAAATAGCCGCGCGAGATAGCGAGGGCCAGCAATTAACCCTCAGTGTCCGCTTCAGCGGCCTGCGGCTGTTAGCGGACCAAAAGTAAATGCAAAGCACTACACGCCATAGCCAAATGAAAGCCCTGATGACCGCCCTGGCCCTCTGGCTGGCGATTTCGGCCCCGGCAAGCCTGGCCGCCTCGGCCGAGGAATCCAACGCCCCCGCCTCGGGACATGATTTTCAGTCCTTCAAAATCATTTTCGAACGTAATATTTTTAATCCCAATCGCCGCCCGGTGTCCAACCGGGGAAGTCAAGACGAAGGCGCCCCCTCACCGAGAATCGATGGGTTCTCATTGATCGGCACCTTAATTTACGACAAGGGATCGTATGCCTTTTTTGACGGCACCGAATCGAAATACAAGACCGTGCTCAGACCGCTCGATTCCATTGCGGGATTCAAAGTAACCGAGATCACCCCAAATTCCGTCCGGCTCCTCTCCGCAAGCAACTCGTTCGAGTTGCCCATGAACATGCAAATAAAAAGAGAGGATGAAGGCGAGTGGCGCCTGGTGTCCGGGACCGGGTCCTGGGCTCCGTCCACTGTCTCCACCAATGCCGACAACAATGCCTCCGAGACCGGCTCGTCCAATACCGGTTCGTCCAGCGGCGGCGCCGACGATGTCCTCAAACGCCTCATGCAAAAACGCCAACAGGAGTTAGCCAAATGAAAGCTGTAAACACATCAGGTTTAATTCTGATCCTAGCGGCCGGAACCTTCACCGCCCTCACCCAACAGCCCGCTAAGACGCCCGAACCCCGCGATTCCAACGCGCCAGCCGGCATCGTCCAAACCAATGCCGCGCCTGCCCAGGCGCCGGCGTCCCCGGTCCCGGTGACCGCCGCCGCGCCGGCCCCAACCCAACCCGGCGCCACCACCAGCCTCTCCTTGGCAGCGAACGCCGTCCTTACGACTAACATTGTCGTCACGACAAATATCGTCGTTAGAACAAACGTCGTTGCCGCGGCAAGTCCGGCGTCCGCGACCAGCCAGGCTGTTCCAGCCAACGGCTTGGCCGCGACCAAACCCGCGCCCGTCTCGACTCCGGCGCCCGCCACGGAACCTGGCGTTGCCAATGCGGCCCTCGCCGTTCAAGCTATCGCGGGAACCAACGGCAGCGTGGCGGCAACCGCGACAGCGTCGACCAATGCCACCGCCACCGCCACCAACTCGGCTGCCGGGCCCAGCGCCAGCACGAGTCCAAAGGCCTCGCCTGCCCTGTCGACGGGTGAGAATGGATTGCGCATGAACTTTCGCGGTGTGCCGCTCGAGACTGTCCTGGATTACTTGAGCCAGGCAGCCGGCTTCGTGGTCGTTCTCGAGACCGACGTGAAAGGCAAGGTCGATGTCTGGAGCCAGCAAATGTTGTCCAAAGACGAGGCGGTCGATCTGCTCAACGCCATCCTGAATAAGAACGGCTACGCCGCCATTCGCAACGGGCGCACGTTGACCATCGTCAGCCGTGACGAGGCCAAGAAACGCGAAATCCCGGTCAAGCGCAGCAGCAATCCCGAGGATGTCCCCAACAACGACGAGATGGCCACCTGGATCATCCCGGTCAAGTATGCCAATGCGCTCCAAATGACCAAAGACCTCCAACCGCTCCTCCCCAGTTTCGCCAATCTCACCGCCAACGAAAGCGGCAACGCCCTCGTCCTCACCGATGTCCAGTCCGATGTCCGCCGGATGATGAAGATCGTCAGCGCCCTCGACACCTCGATCGCCAGCATCTCGACCATTCAAGTCTATCCCTTGCGCTATGCCGATGCCAAGGAACTGGCCAACGAAGTCAAGGAACTGTTCCCGCAGCAGAACACCTCGGGCGGACGCCCCACCGATCCTCGAGCCCTGTTCATGGCCCGCTTTGGCCGCGGTGGCCCGCCGGCGGCGCCCGATGCCGGCACCGGCCAGAGTGAGGCCCGGCAGGCGACTTCCCGAGTAACCGCCGTGGCGGATGAACGAACCAATTCGCTGGTGGTCAGCGCCCCCCAGGAGGTCCTCGAGGTCATCACGAGACTGGTTCAGGAAATCGATACCAACGCCGAAAATATTACCGAACTCCGCGTCTTCCACCTCAAACACGCCGATCCCGTCGAGATGGCCGATCTGCTGTCCAATGTCTTTCCGGACGATTCTCAGTCCAACACCCGTTCCTCGATTCGGTTCGGCGGCGGGCGCTTTGGACGAATGTTCGGCGGCATGCCCGGCGCCAGCACCTCGGATACGACCAGCGACCGTGCCAAGCAGAAGAACCGCGTCGTGGCGGTGCCAGACCAGCGGACCGCGTCCATCATCGTGACGGCCTCGAGCGATCTCATGCCGCAGATTGGCGAAATGATCGCCCAACTGGATGCCGACCCCGCCAAGCAACAGAAGGTTTTTGTCTATTCGCTCGACAACGCCGATGTGGATGATGTGCAACAGGTCCTCCAAGACATGTTTCAATCCCAGAACTCGCGCTATAACACTTCCCGTAATACCAGCAGCAACCCGCTCCAGCAACGGCAGCAAAACCAGGGCTACGGCAACAATAGCTCAGGTTTTAGCAGCGGCCTCGGCAGCAGCGGTTCGAGCAACCGCCGCATTGGCCAGTAAGTTTTTTGAACTTTTTATCCATGAGCTTGAACCCGTTATTTCATTCTCATTCAGCCGCTTCCAACCGGCTGGCCGGAAATGCGCAACCCGACAAACGATTGAATCAACCGAATCACATGATTACCAAATTCTACCATCGAAGCAGGCTGTGGCTATTCCTGCTTGGCGCCGGCCTGGCAATTCAGAACGGCGTCCTCGCCCAACAACGGTCCACCTACGGAACCGGGCGCTCCACCTCCGGCGGGCGGTCTTCCTCGGGCAGTTCCACCGCCAGTTATCCCCCCAACGGGACGTTCGGTGACGCCATGATCTCGAGCGACCCCGAGACGCGCCGGATCATTGTCATCACCGACGACGAAACCGCCAAGGCCATCGGGCAGGTCATTACCAACCTCGACAAGCCTAAACCACAGGTCCTCATCAAGGTGGTCTTCCTCGAAGTCACCTACACCGATAACTCCGATATCGGCCTCGATGCCAGCATCAGCCGGAACATCAACAAGTCCGTCACCGGGTCCGCCTCGAACCTGTTCAATGCGGCTGCGCTGGGGGCAAACCCGCTTCCGGTGGGTGCCGGCGGCATCTACCAGATCATGGGCAACGATTTTCAAGCCACCCTCCGCGCCATCGCCGAGGCCGGAAAAACCGAGCTCCTTTCGCGCCCCACCATCCTGGCTCGCAACAACCAGCAAGCGATCATCATGGTCGGCCAACGAATCCCTCTCATCACCGGTTCGCAGGTAATTGCCTTAACCGGTGGTGTCAATAATACCTACAATTACTATGATGTCGGCATCATCTTGCGGGTCACCCCGTTTATCAGTAATGATGGCATGGTTGAAATGATCGTGGCCCCGGAAATCTCCTCACTATCAGATCAAGGCGTGACCATCAGCACTGGCTCGAATGCCTCGTTCAACGCGCCCATCATCAATAATCGGTCCGCCGAAACTGTGGTGGTAACCCCCGATGGCAAAACCGTTATCATCGGCGGTTTAATGGAAAACAAGAAGATCACCTCGACCCGCAAGGTTCCTCTTCTGGGCGATATCCCGTTTCTCGGCGCTCTCTTCCGACGCAAGGTCAAGCAAGATGCCAAGTCCGAACTATACATTTTCCTAACCCCGCGCATCGTGCCCTATCCTTCTCAAGTGGCCGCCGTA
>JAMCZD010000122.1:468-20679 GCA_023473405.1 Candidatus Omnitrophota bacterium | reverse complement strand
CCAAATCGCAGTTGGCGCCCAAGGCATTTTCCGAACAGGAATTGGACCGGTTCCTCGATGATTTGCCGGTGAAAAAAGGCGTGGTAACCAAACAGCAAGTCGGCCCCGAAAACGGGAAGACACCCCCGCCGCAAAAGCCGCAAGCTCCATGAACTTGCGCGCCAAAACAGTTTATCGATTTCTGATCGCCCTCTGGGCCGTCGTTATCTTCTGGCAGGTCCTCGAACATCAACGAGTCAAGGAATCGGCGCGCTCGGCCGTGATTCACCGGGCCCGCGATATTACCAGCACGCTGGGTCTGGTCATTCGCTCGCAACGCCGCTTCGGCGGTTTCGTCTCCAAGCAACGGCTCGAGTCAGCCCTGAAGGAACTCGTTAAGTCCGACAACCTTGGGGCGCTCGTTCTCCTCAATGCCGCCGGCGAAGTCGTCGTAGCCGCCGGACAACCCGTTGACTTCGGCACCAACGGCGTTCCGCCGAGCGGTGTGCACTGGGACAAGCATGCCGTCACAGTGGTCAACCTGGTGGACTTGGGCACCGCCATCAATCAGGGCGCCGAGGGTTCCTCGCCCACCATTGTCCTGCCTGAACCCAACCCCGATGGTGTCAGGCCCGAAAACTGGCCGAGACGTCCCCCGCTCTTTTCCCGGCCGCGAGAGCCTGCGACGCCGAACCGTTTGTCCCCGGAGAATTCCTCCACCAACGCTGAGAACCCACCCGAGCTGATCCGCCGCCCTGGTTTCCGTCCCCGCTTCCATCGGCCTCCGTGGATGAATGAGGATGAATATAAATCGTTGATCGAGAAGGCAGGCTTGCACGGGTTGGCCGTTGTGCTCTCCACCGATGCCTTTCAAGCTGCCTGCACCCAGGACCTCTGGGTCCGCGTCCTCATCGGCGGCTTTTCCATAATCTCGGTCATCGGCTTCGGACTCGCCTGGCGCAACCTCGTCAGGTCCTCCGATTTCCAAATGCGCCTCGTCCGCGCCAGCGAAATGAATTCACACCTCCGCGAAATGAACCTCGCCGCCGCCGGCTTGGCCCATGAAACGCGGAACCCGCTCAACATCATTCGTGGCCTGGCCCAGATGATTTCCAAAACCTTCGACGCCTCCGACCCGGTCCGGAAAAAGTCCATGGAGATCACCGACGAGGTGGACCGTGTGACCGCGCAATTGAACGAGTTCATCAATTACTCCAAGCCACGCGAGCTGCGCCGCTCGCCAGTGGCTGTCAGCACGGTGATCGGGGACGTCGTGCGCACCCTCAACAGCGATCTCGAAGACAAATCCGTCAAGTTGGATAGGGTCGAAGAAGAATTGACCGTCAATGCCGATCAAAAACTCCTGCGCCAGGTCCTGTTCAACCTGCTCATGAACGCTATCCAGGCCGTCGAGCCCAACGGCCAAATCCAGATCGTCACCCGCAAAGTCAATTCTCACGAAGCCATCATCGAGGTCCGCGACAATGGACCCGGCATCCCCGAGGACCAGCGGAAGGAAATCTTCCGGCCCTATTTCACCACCCGCGCCAAAGGGACCGGTTTGGGCTTGGCCGTCGTAAAGCAGATCGTCATGTTGCACGGCTGGGACGTCGATTGTGCAGCCAATGGAAACAAGGGCGCCGTCTTTTGCATCAGCCGGCTCGAATTGACGTCGCCAAGCTGACCATGACGCCTCCCGATCCCAAACTTGCCCCAGGCGGTCCGCCCCGAATTCTGATTGTCGATGACGACGCCGGCCAGCGCAGTTTGCTCGATTCATTCCTCCAAAGCCAGGGATTCGAGACCGTCACCGCCGCCTCGGGCGAACAGGCCCTCGAGGTCCTGAGTTCTGTCCCCGTTCAAATGATGATCTCCGACGTGCGGATGCCTGGCATCTCCGGTTTGGAAACACTTCGGCGCGCCCGGGGCGATCACACCGTTCTCCCGGTGCTGATGGTCACCGCCTACCCCGACATTCGTGACGCCGTCGGCGCGATTCGCGGCGGCGCGGTCAATTACCTCGAGAAACCCATCGACCTTGATGAATTGCTCGCCACCGTGCGCAAGGTCGTCGGTCTCGAAGGTGAGGTAACGGTGAAACTGGGCGCCAACAAGCATTTGCCCGATTATATCGTGGCCCAAAGCCCCTTCATGCAATCCGTCTTTCGCGATGCCTCGCTCGTCGCCGCCTCCGATAGCCGCATCCTGATCACGGGTGAAAGCGGCGTGGGCAAGGAAGTCGTCGCCGATGTCCTCCATGCCTGGAGCCCTCGAGCCCCCCATCCCTTCGTAAAAGTAAATTGCGCCGCCATTCCCGAGAACCTCCTCGAAAGCGAATTGTTCGGCCACGAGAAAGGATCCTTTACCGGCGCTTACACGCAACGGATCGGGCGCTTCGAAGAGGCCGATTTGGGAACCATCCTCCTCGATGAAATCGCCGAACTCTCGCCCCGCCTCCAGGCCAAGCTGCTCCGAATTACTCAGGATGGCGGCTTCCAACGGGTCGGCTCGAATAAAGAACGGCACACCCACACCCGCCTCCTGGCCGCCACCAATCGGAACCTCGAACAAGCCGTCCAGAAAGGTCAGTTCCGTAACGACTTGTTCTACCGGCTCGACGTGATCGAGCTTTTTGTTCCCCCGCTCCGCGAACGCCGCCCGGATATCCTCCCTCTCGCCAGCCGCTTCATTGCCGAATTCTCCAATCGGCGCGCCCGGTTCTCGCCCGCCGTCGCCGCTTGCCTCGAAAATTATCGCTGGCCCGGTAATGTCCGCGAGTTGCGCAATGCCATGGAACGCGCCACCTTGCTTTGCCACGGTGAATTGATCCTCCCCGAACACTTGCCCATGAGGATTCGCCAAAAAGTCCAGGAGTTCGAAAAGGCCGAACCCACGCCCAGCCCCCTTGAGGATCTCGAACGGCACGCCATCATCCAGGCCTTGCGCGACAACCGCTTCAACCGCACTGAAACCGCCAAGGCCCTCGGCATCAGCCGCCGCACCGGTCCGTATCGCCAAATTGACCGGGTTTTGCAGGCTAACGTGCCCTGCGCACCTTGTGGCAAGGCCCGGTGTAAAGCGGTTAAGCCCTGCGATTGTCTGCGCTCGATCCTGCCGGGTGCGGTTGCCACTCAAAACCCCAGTGCACCGGAATCCCCAGCCTCACCAGCACTTCCAAATACCAATCCACCGCATGGGTTTCCGGAGACGGCTTGGGAACGGCAATGTCGTAGAACGCATGGGCGCCCTCTCGAGGATCATCCATCCCGATGGTCATCCGTCCACGGACCAGCCAGGCGACCAAGGCGCTGCGAGCCAACCCCTGTAAATCGATGACCCAATCGAAATTCTGCCGCCGCATTTGGTGAATGCTCCGGAACAGTTCATTCCATCGGAACGGTGATACCCAGCGATGGCGATCAAAAGGAAATATCCCCGATAGATCAGGGTCATCGGACAGAAGCGGCAACAAGGCCTGTCCCAGCCACCAGTAGATTTGATGCTCCGGGCAGTGGCTTTTTAGCAAGCGCAGAACCGGCAGGGCTTGAATGACATCACCCAGCGAGCTGGGCTTGAGAATCAGGATTTTCAAGGGCCGGGTTATTTCCCGAGCGCCAACCGTTCCGCCAATCGTTCAGGCAAACCGGCAGCCCGAATTTTTGCCTGTGTTTTGGCCATGTCATAATCCAACCGGCGCAGTTCGATCGTTCCGTCATCAAGATCATACGTGACGTAGGTCGCCTTGGCAACGCCGTCACGCGATTGCCCCACGCTCCCCACATTGATGAAATACTTTCGGCCGGGCTCGATCTTGAACTTCGAATAAGTGCCTCCGCGAATCACGCTGTCCCGGATGAAAGCCACCGGGACATGGGTGTGGCCAAAAAAGCAGACGCCGGTATTCTGGTAAGTGAAACTGGCGGCGGCAGCCAGTTTGTCGAAGACATAACCCCACCGTTGCGGCCCGTCGAGCGTAGAGTGAACGATCGAGAAATTCGCCACCAGCCGGACATACTTCAGGTTCCGCAGCCATTCGCGGTCTTCGTCGTTCAACTGTTTCCGTGTCCAGTTGATCGCCTCGCTGGCATGGGGGTTGAACCCGTTCAAATCGCCTCCCGTGGAGCAATACTCGTCGTGGTTCCCCTTGACGCACGGCATGCCCATCTCGCGAATGATGTCGAGACACTCGCGCGGATTCGCGTTATAGCCAACCACGTCGCCCAGGCAGGCGTAGTGGGTGCATCGCTCCTTTTTGGCATCCAGCAAAACCACTTCCAACGCTTCCAGATTCGCATGAATATCAGCTATAATCGCGTACTTCATCACTTCAGTTGTGCCTGCCTAACTTAAAATCTCAAATCCTCGGAATTCTCCGGTAGCTTCACCCCAACTGACCTGGGTCTGGTGAATCAATCCGCCCAGACCGGAATCCAATATCGCCTCTTGAAAGGCTTCCAACTCGTCCCTGGCCCCTTCCACCACCAACTCAACCCTGCCGTCCCGTAAATTCCGTATGGTGCCCGCCACTTCGTAACCGGTCGATACCGATTTAACAGTATACCGAAAGCCGACACCCTGCACGTGCCCGGAATAGATCACCTTCAAACGGCTCCGATTCATAAGCCCCGCCTGCAACCGCCGGATTGGCCCAAGCGGCCCAAGGCTTCCCAACCAGGCAAGCTGCACTGTTTGACAGCTAATTCCATGCCATGATAAAGCCACACAGTCACCTTTTCGAGCAATGATTTTATTAGACAAATCAAATCACCGCTTCCAACGTTGCGATCGCCGTTTGGCTTCCAATAATCGGCTGGCCGTGCTCGCGCCCCCGGCCGTTTCCTCGAGCGGTTTCGCCGGTTCTTCAACCCGCTCCCCCGGCGGCTTGACCGGCTTCGGCAGAATCTCAGCCGCGCCTCTGGCCTTTGTATCGACCGGTCGGGCTGGTGACAAGGACGGTTCCGGCATGCTTGCGACGACTGTTTTGACTCGCACCTGGTCCCGGCGCGCCAGGAGCGCCGCCAGGGACACGTCGGCCTCGACCGGACGCGGAACGCCCCTCCAGAAAAGGAGCCAGCGCCGCGGGTATTGCATCGCCCGCCGCCATTCGGCCCGGTCGATTTGAATCCGGCGCACCCCGACGTCCATCGGGAAAAGGATGATGGCCAGCTTTAACAGCCATTCCCACAAATCACGCGGCTGGAATGTCTTCAGCCGGTCGTGATCGAACGAGTTTGCCGACGGGTTGGCCAGGCTCAATGTCCGGCCCCGCCCCAGCGCCGCCAGGCGCTCGAGCAGGTTCAAATTCGGACCTCGATCGTCGAACTCAGGCGAATAATTCACGCTGGTTCCCAGGACCTGGGACCCGCGCAACTGGCCCTTTTGCATCTCCATAAGGTTCAGCAAATAGGCGCCCACCTCGCGCGTCGGGAAGCGGGCCTCGTAGCGGCCCGGGCTCGTCTGCTCGAGGCGGACGGTCTGCCGTTCCCCCTTCGGGCTG
Organism: Candidatus Omnitrophota bacterium; assembly: GCA_023473405.1. Lineage (GTDB taxonomy): Bacteria > Verrucomicrobiota > Verrucomicrobiia > Limisphaerales > UBA1319 > JAMCZD01. The sequence goes on along the minus strand of JAMCZD010000122.1, from coordinate 15,203 downwards.
ACAATTGCCGTCTGCAGATCGAGGAAATTCCGGTAATTGCCTTGTTCATCCACCGCTTCAACATTCAGTTGGCCTACCCCTTTATCAACCGATATCTCGGTCGTGAACTCCGTGTTCTCGGTTCGCCGCAGGCTCCATTGGGCGATTTGCATCCAAAACTGGCGGTACTTCGGCCAGCCCATCCAGTCCGCCGCCCACTTGGCCTTCGCATCCGAGGTAAACGCAACCGCGCGGCCCAATCCAAACTGCCAATGGGCCAATAGCGGGTCGCCTTTGTCGGTGGCCAATGGCAGCTCGGCGCGCGGTTTGGGCGATGTGGCCACATAACCTCTCAAAAGCGGGAACTCACCCGGCCCAATGCCCTTCACCAGCTCGCTTCCACCCGCCCATTGGGGCTTGAAAGGGTGCTCGATGATCGCCGATTTGAGGATTATAGCCGCCTCTTTGATGAATATCTGCGGGAGCTGGCCCGGGGCGTTGACCTCGTAAAATCGGCCCTTGCCACGGTCGGCCATCATGATCATCCGGTCGGGAACGACATGGCCCCCGATCATCACCGTGCTGATCGTAATCCGATCGTTTACAATGGAATTCAACAGCTCGTCCGATGGCGCCCCGGGATCGCCGTCGCTAAATACCACCATGTGTTTCAGGTTGGCAGTCGATTTCCTTAGCCCGTCGTGAGCCATCTCCATCACCGTTTGAAAATTCGGCATGTCGCCCGGCTGCATCCCGGTGATCAACCGTCCCATCTCCCGTTTGTCACCCACTTTGGCCAAGGGAAACAGCCAGCGATTGTTGCCGTCCCACAACACAATCCCCATTTCATCCTGCGGCCCCAGCGCCGTCAAAGCGGCAAAAGCGATGTCGCGCGCCCATTGATTACCGTTGGGGAACTCGGTGGCATGCACCACGAGCACGAGGGCGCCTTTGGGCAGCACCTTCTTGCTGTCGATCTCCATGCTCACCGGCAGGGCCGCTTCAAGCGGTGTGCCGCGATAACCGCCCGCCCCATACGCCTGGTCACCCCCCACGCATACCAGCCCCACCCCGAAGTCCCGCACCGCGCTCTCGATCAATTGCATCTCGTCGCGACCGAGGTCGCCGGCGCCGATGTTGCTCAGGAAAATGGTGTCGTAGCTCTGCAACTCGGCGAGTGTGCCTGGGAGCGCCTGCAAGCCTCCCACTCTCACCTCCCATCGGGCCGATCTCAGCGCCGCCACCAGGCTCGCATCAGCCTCCGGCTCGGATGAAACCACCAATACCCGCGGGTCACCCCGTACATTGGCAAAGGCGATCGCCCGGTTGTTCTGCGGTATCGAGTCGCCGGCGGCATCGAGCTGCACGTCGTAATTGTAAAAACCCGGCTCCGTTAACGTTTGCGGAAACGAAAACAGGTTCTTTCCCGCCGATAACTCGACCTTTTGCTCGCCCAGCAATTGGTCGTTGCGAAACAACCGCACCGTGGCGGCTCGAGCCTGGTCCGCCTGGGCGAATATCTTGACTTCAAACGTCTGGCCTTTCTTCAACTGGCTGGGCAGGCTGAGCTTTTGGACCGATGCATCGCCGCTCCGGACCTTCCCCAGCGGCACCACATCGAGGCTGACCCCCAACGACTCCGCCGCTCGCAACGCCGCCATGGCGTCCCCGAGGTTTTCATTTCCATCCGACAGGAGCACCAACCGCTTTTGACCTACTTCGGGAAAGGCCGCTGTCCCCAACCGGATGCCCGCGCCGATGTCCGTCCGGTCCGTGCCCACCACGGCTTGCACCTTCTCAACGTCCAATGCCTGGTTCACCGAGGACTCGATCCCGGCGTCGGTGCCGAAAACCACCAAACCGGCGCGGTCGAATGTCTCTTTGTGGGTAACAGTTCGATTGACATATTGAAGGGCGGCCTCCTGTTGTTGCGCCGGGATGCTTTCCGATCGGTCCAGCAAATATATCACGTTCATCCCCTCCTGCGGACGCAGCCATTGGGAGCCGGCCAAGGCGAGGACCAACATTGTCACAATGGCCGAACGCAATCCCAGGACCGCCCAACGCCGCCACGGGCTGATCTGCACATCCGTTTTCCACGCCCACCAACCCACCCAACCCAGGGCAATGGGCAGGATCAACAACCACCAGGGATGCGTGAATTGAAAATGCATTTCAATCTCCGCGCGCCGGTTGAACTCAAGTGATAAGAATGGGCGCCCTTTCTCCAGGCCCGAAATGCCTGCTCGCTTTTTCGTGCATGCTCAAGATCGAACGAGTAAACCCGCCCCAACCCCCATTGTCGAGCCCCCTTTCCACAGCGTCCCCGTTCTTCGCCGATTTGACGGCGGCGGGCGTATAAGTTGTTTGTCCCGACCGGCACCTGTTTTTGCTACTTCTGTAACCGTCGGAGTTCGACTGGGTGCTAGGGAACAATGATCGAACTCAAGTTCGATGCTACAGCCCATTCTGGAGTCCTTGAAACTCAAAACTCGTTGCACTTAGATCAAGTTTGCCGCGACTGAGAAACGCACTGGACCGTAAATTGAGCATTGAGAATTGGCTGTTCTTCATTGAAGAAAGTCAGCGTCGCCATGGCCCAATCCTGCAACGGCGTGGCCACGCACCCCTTTCAATGACAAATGACCAATTCTCAATAGGTTCCTTCCTCTATCGTGACCCCCAGCTTGGTCATCGGAGAAACCGTCTGAAACCTTGCCTCGCCAGCAAAAAAAGGCGCGGGATTCCTCCCGCGCCTGGGTCCCGAACCTTGCCAATTAAGGGCGATTAGGCAGTTCTGTCCGATCGAAAACGACGAAACGCCGCAAACCCAACCAAACCTAACCCAGCCAGCATGGCGTATGCCTGGGGTTCAGGAACCGCTACCACGCTGAAAGCGGCGCCGTCCACAGTAGTGGCGGGGGAAACGGGATCAAACGTAACCCAGCTAGGACCCGGCGGCGGCACAGCGGCGGCTTGGGCAACTCCCTTGACGGTTGAATAGGGAAGGAATGCGTCATTTATAGAGGTCGCCGAGTGGGAGACGACAAAGTAGTATTTCGTGCTATTCTGCAAGGTTTGACTCAGCGATATGGTCGTCGATAATAGAGTCCCGGCTCCGGGATTCCCGGACCCAGGCGCATCATAGGTTGGAAGCACACCGCTATCGCCTATGCTGTCGAGAGGTGCATTATTAACCGAATCCCAACTATAGATGGAAAGTATTACATCGGACGAATTGCCGTCAGCCTGGGAGAATACTGCCGCCTGGACGTCGACACTGTCATAACCGATACCCAGACCGGTCGCGGGTGTCGTGAATTGGTACCCATCCCGATTATCTCCGCTTGAGCCCACCACGTCACCAAAGCTATTGTTCAAATCCGACCCAGTTAACGAATCGAATACCGGGACCAAGACGGCAGCCCCTTGGACTCTGATGGGACTGCCAACCACCAGCGCCAGACCTGCGCCTCCCAGTATTAACAAGCGTAAGAGCATTTTTCTCATTTCGATTTTGATCCTTTCAGGGGTTGAGTTTTGGTATACTTAATTGGGTCAACGGCATTGTGTTCACTCTATTTTGAAAAGCATTTTAGGGGTTGCAGGCCTTTGATGGGATCAGGGAAAAGCCGAAAATCTCCTGGGAAAAACTCCTAGTGCCACTAGGACAAACACGGATGGGAGGCCACCAGTCTGATCTTGTATCGAAGTCATAAGTATTTTGGCTAAAACTGCCTTATCAGCGGTTCGGCAACCGAATTCAGCTATTGGACGTGAGTATACCTGAAGTCAGGGTCCATAGTCAAACTTTTCCAGCGGGTTTGCCTGATATAGTTGTGCGCCGGGTCGAACGCCCGCGCAAGGCGGGGGCTCTTTCCACAGCGGCCCTGATTTCTCATCGTTTCCACACGGTCTCAACGCTCGGTTACGGATGAAACAACCGGTAAAAACGATTCCCGGGCATTGACGGTTCGAGAACCTGGTTCCGCCCTTCCACAACGCTGGCGGCATTCGTCAATTGAACCCAATTCGTGGACCCGAGCGCCTCATTCCGCTGCAGCACGAACCCGGTCGAGGCGGCCGGCCAGGAAACGACTATCGAGTGGTTGTTGGTGAGGAAGACGGCTAATTGCGGAGGGGCGGTGACGGTTATATTGTCCACGAGGAAAACGGAAGCGCCCAACGGTTGATACGGTATCCGAATCTCGACCAGGTTGAACGGCTTGTTCGTGGTGTTCAATGACAGTGTGCCTTGGGGCATGGTATCCCCGGGGTAAGCGGTTTCGGCCGGGTAGATTCCATGCGCCGACGCCGCATCCACCGGGGACGTTCCAGTGGAATTCTCATAGGCGGTTAATTGCACTGTTGTAGGAGTCTCGACTTGCTGGAAGTCAGCCGTGGCGAAGGTCAGGCTGACAGCGGTCAGTTGCCGGCTGAATTGTATGTCCAGGATGTTTGGTCCCAGACCATTGGGGACCAGGTAGTGACCTGTGAATTGAGAGAAACGATAGCCCGTGCTGGCGTCCGTTTGGACGGAAAAGTTGCCCGAGCCGCCCGGGACACCAAAATGCGCGGTGATTCCATCCGACGCCTGGTCGAGAGGCGCGTTTTGGCCGGTGGCGAGCGCTGGGGCGCCGGAATCGAAATCGAACACCACCGTTTGCGCTCGAGCGCCCAGGACAGCGGCTTCGAAGACCGCCAGACCTATCCATATTTTTCTTGGTTTCATTGGTTTGCTTTTTGGGGTAAGCCTCCCGCCGATAGGCAGGAGGCCGGGTTTGATTGGTTGCGCCGGTGGATTCAGGCTTCGTCCGCCGGCATTACTACCCAGACCGTGGGATAGGGCACACTCTGCCAAGTGCGATTCTGGCCGGGGGCCGAGACGCGAGCGAGGCGTGTGTGCTGGCCCTGGCATTCTATCGCACGGTAAAGGTCGCAACGGCTGATCCGGTGTTGCCTGCCTTATCTTTGGCCTTCGCCGTGATGGTATAGACGCGCGGACTCGGGCTCGTGTTGCCAATCGACAAGGATATTCTCACCGAGTAGGTGCCGTTACTTGAAACGGTGAAGGTTCCACTTGGAATGGTAGATCCCGCGCTGTCCACGATCGTAAAGCTGCCCGCGCCTGGGCTCGTATCCACGCCCGAAAGCGCGTCGGTTACACTCCCATAAATCGTTACGTAAGCTCGAGCCCCGCGGCTGTTGTTGCGAAGGACGGAACTGGGACGGGTTCGGACTATCACCGTTGGCGAGGTCGGATCGAGGTTGACGGACGGCGAGGTAAAGGCCGAGCTGTTCCCGGCGTTATCCGTTACCGTTACGACCTGGGTCTGGTTGGAACCGGCTGCGGTGAAACTGATTGAACCAGTCGCGCCCGGCGATGCCACACCGGAAAGGGCGTCCGAAGCGGTCCACGGGATGGTAACGGTCGAGTTATTCCAGCCGGAGCCATTGGCTGGGGGCGTTGGCGTTCCCCAGGCCAGCGTCGGACTGACCATGTCCAGGTTCACAGTTACGGACTGGGGCGCACTCGAATTGGGCATGTAAGCCTGGTCTGTGGCAAAGAAGCTGATGCTGGTGGTCCCTTCGTTCGAGATGACCAGGGAAACCGTGCTCCCCGGAACGGTCGTGGGAGCGATGGGGTTTGCGCCCGAAGCGCCATAGGTGATCGAGGCAACACCAGCGCCCAAAGGGTTGTCGACAGCCGTTAGGGTAACCATCGCGTTCGTGTTGTTCCATCCGGCACCATTCGGCAGCGGCGATACCTGTGCCGTTACCGTGGGGGCAATGTTCTCGACTACATAGCCGGTTACCCCGGTTATGATGATGGCGCGCATGAAATCGTTTTCTTCATGACCGAGCATATGGCAGTGCCAAATGTACTCCCAGCCGAAGTTCAGCACTTCGTTGGTAACCGTGATGGGGTTGTTGTAGGGGTCGACGTTCATGAACCCGTTCGTCGAGCCTATCGGGCTCTCCGGTTTCAGAGGCCGAATGCTTTCCGGAACCGGGAATGGAAGCAAAGGAACCGTGGGCCGCAACGCAACGAATACATCCTCGAGTGGGTTCATCCGGACCGTTTCTTTCCAGCCCAGTTCGTTGGGATCAGGCGGGGTAATGGCACCGTCCCAGCCTACCCGGTTGATCAATTGCACGTCGAAAAGGTGGAAGTGAACGGGATGCGTATCCACACCATTATGCGTGACCCGCCAAATTTGGGTTGCGCCCATCGGGACGATCTCAGTGGGCGGATCACTGTATCCATAAGGAATGGTGGTCTGGATGACACTGGTGGTAAACGGCAATTCGACTCCCAGCGTGGCGTTCATGCGACCGTAATCGGGATCGAAGAGTTCCTGGATGGCCTTCGACTGGAAGGTGATCGTGGTGGGATTAGTGGCACCCGTGTTGGTGAAGGTCATGCTGTAATCGAAGATTTTCCCGTAGTGATTAGTGGAAGCGCCATAGGCCATCTCCGGGATCAACGGCGGTGGCTGAATTGCCGTGTAGGCGGCGGGCAATTGGGCAATCAAGGCAGCCGGGTCAAAGGCCGGGGCCGATACCAGGTTGGCAACCGCCAGGGCACCCACGCCCGTTGGATCGGTAATGGCCACCACCGGGGCGTTAGTGAACGGCGCCGATTGACTCGTGATGTTGATCGCGGTGATCGTGCCGCCCGATACGGCAGCTTCCGCTGTGGCGATGCCGCCCCCGCCCGTAATGGTGACCATGGGACTGGCGGAATAACCATAACCACCGGCGGTAACGACGATGTTCGTCAGAGGCGCCGAGCCGCTCCCGGTGGCGAGGGTGGGCACGACCCTGAACTGCATCACCGTTCGCGTATTTGGCCCTTTGCCGGGCTGGGTTGTAGGCGCGCCACCCGTGGCGGTCAGATCAGGATCGCCCGTGTAGTAATCATTGCGCGGATCAAACCCGGGAACCGGCGCGGGCGCGTCATTGTAGAGAATAACCGTTTTGCCGGCAAAGCCGGAAAAATCAATAACCACGTCGGCCCGCTCGGCCGGGCCCAGGAAGAGCGTCTTCTCCTTGACGTTCAAAACCACAATGTTACGCCGGTTGTACTCATAGCCGACCGGGCGGTTGGTGAGTATGACCGCGGCTGGCAAAAGCCCGCCTTCGTTCCCAATCTGTATCATTCGCGGCCCTTCCAAGGCTGGGTCCGGAATTCCGCCGTCGCGAATATCCATCGTTGGATACCATAAGGGAATGTTCGTGCCCGGCACGGCGGGGATCATCCTGACCTCGGTCCCATATACACCGCCAATGGCGTAATTGGTTGGATCAGCCTGATACAACTGGAGGTTAAGCATGCGGTCGTTGCAGCCGTTCAGAATCCGGAACCGATATGCCTTGGGCTCGACGTTCAGGTAGGGAAACGCTGTGCCGTTGACAACCGGCGTGTCCATAAATGCCTCCGGCGTTCCCGATACGATCGGAGGATAAGGCTGTGTCACCGGAAAGATAGGCCAGAACCAAGGACCGTAGTCCCACCGGCCAAATGGATTCATTCCATCGGGCGAGTTCGTGTCCTGGTTGGGTATGTAAACGTGGGGAAACCAGAGATTCCCCGTGCCACCCCATTGATTGGTGTCCCATAGCGGGTCGGTGACGGCGAGCGTGGCAAGGTCGGGCACGTAGCTCTTGTCTTGAATGATCAAGGGGACCTGGTTGGAAGGGATCACCCCGGAATCAACCAGCCCTTGCTCGACCGGGTCGGTGATGAGATAGCCCGCGACCATGCCGGCATAGACGTTGAGACGGGTGATCCCATAAGCGTGATCGTGGTAAAACATCAGCCGTCCACTCTGCTGATTCGGGTAATAAAGCGTAACCGCCCCAAAGGGCGGAACCGGCATGTCCGGGACGTTCTGCGTGCTGACGCCCTCCGGGTAGGAGGTGTGCTCTCCGGCCGGTGTAATCCATTGGTGCGGTGTTCCGTCGCTGATCCACGGCGTGTAACCGCCATGGAGGTGGATGACCGCCCGGTTCTCCGTGTAGAGCTCGGGACTCTCCGGTGTCCCATTTCCAACTCCCAGCGGCCCAGTCCCCGCCCCCATATAGGTTGTGTCTACCGGAATGAAAAGGTGGCCGCCATTGGCGTTGAGAGGCAGCAGGTTGTAAAACTTGATGCGGGTCGGGCGGTCCATCTGCGCCGTGATTAGCGGTCCCGCGTAATGAGGTTTTTCAACCGCATATACCTGGTTGCTGACGGCATCCAAGATAGGTGATCCATCCGGATACGTCAGGGCATAATGGTTCCCCTTGGTAATCGCTGTCTCCAATTGCACATAGCCCCGCAGCCGTGTCGGAGGTAGTTCCGAGTGCATCTGCTCGGTATAATCAACTACCGCTATCTCGTAATAGTCCGCCCCCGGATAGCTGTTCGTGTCCGGAATTGCCACCGGCATATACTGTCCAATCTCGTTGGTCGCACCCGGCTCAAATCCAGGCAGGGCGTCCACGAACTTGGTCAGGTTCGGACTGATGGCCCAGTTCGGCACCGTATAATCCACGAACGGGTTCGGCCCCGTTTGCCCGTAACCTGCCGTAATTCCGCATATCATGGCGGCTGCTGCCGCCTTCTTGAAAATGTTCAGTCTCTGGTTAAGCATATTTGTGTCGGTTTACGCAGACGTCAAACTAACCGCCCTTGTATTATCCCCTTTTTCGGCGGATTAAACTCGACCGGGCAAGCCGGGTTTGCAATCGGACCGGGACCTGAATTTAGCCTAGGTCGCTCGCCTACGGATGGTAAGGGAATCCCTTAGCCCGGATATTTCGCAGCGCAACAAATTTATAGCTATTTCTGGGATGCTACACTAACTTCCAGTTGATATGAGCATGAGTTTACCACTATCACCCGAGATAATCAGCCGGCACCAGGCTTTCCTGAACCACGCCGCTGCCGATCGCCCTTTGATCGGTTCGTGGCTGTTTGGTTTTTACGTGCCGGAACTCTATCCCAACCTGGCGGCGACATTGCCTCTCGGCCCGGTAAAACCCGAGTCCATCCAGGTCGAACCTTTCCTAAAGGACATCGACGCCCTGTGGGAAGCCTATGTCCGACTCGACGATGACTATCCATTTGCCGCCGGCGCGCTGGCCAGTGTGCCTTGGCTCGAAGCCATCATGGGCTGCCCTATCTCGTACTCGGGAACGACGATGTGGGCCGACCACTGCATTGCCGATTGGGACCGTTACGATTGGCATCGTCCCGCGCTGGACAATCCCTGGACACGAAAATTGCTCGAACTGCTTCAAGCCCTTGCCAGCCATTCCAACGGGCGCTTTCCCTGCACCCCGACATTGATGCGCGGGGTAGCCGATATGTGCGCGGCGCTGCGGGGTCCGAACAACCTGGCGCTGGACTTGTTCGATTGCCCGGACCGTGTCCGCCGGTTGGCCGGCATCTGCGCGGACGTCCTGGCTGAGGTGGGCCAGGCGCAACTGGCCTTGATCCCGGAATCGGAAAACGGGTACATCATCGGGTGCGCCGGCCTGCGCTGCTGGGTGCCGGAAAAGGGCGTCTGGCTCCAGGACGACGCTGTATCGGTCCTGTCACCGCGAATGTACCGCGACATCTTCCTGCCCCATGTCCGGCGAGTCGCCGGGCAATTCGCATTCGTCGCTTTTCACCTGCACGGCAACCAATTGTGGCCCGTCGATCTGCTGCTGGACGTCGAGGAAGTTGACGTGCTCGATTTGAATTACGACGTCGGCGCTTCCGGGTTGCATGAGAAAATCGTTCCGGCCTGGCGAAAAATTCAGGGAAAGAAGCCTTGCGTCGCCTTTGCCCAGGTTACCCCCGAGGAAATCGCTCGCGTCCGCGACGCCCTGCCGGCCGCCGGTTTGTCGCTGCAAACGGTTGCGCCCACCATGGAAGACGGACTCGCCATTCGCAAATTGATTTATCAAGGCGCGAAAACCTGAGCCCTGGGGCAAAGACCGTTTCCATGCCCCGGCGAGGCGGCCTCGGACCTCCTACCCGTCTCGATTCCGGATCGAAACGGCGTATTTGCTTGCCGGAACACTCCAATTCGGCATAATATATCCCCGGTGATTCGAGCGGACCACGCTGGATCATCAATGGTTGCGCGAGTAGCTCAATTGGATAGAGTGACGGCCTCCGAAGCCGCAGGTTGTGGGTTCGATTCCCGCCTCGCGCACCAAATGTTTTCCCCTCATTACCAACCACTTACAACAGGACACAAAATTCATTCGTTGCGCCAGTCGGCGGAATCTGATGTCCGCTTTCGACATTGACAGACCTCTACGAGATTGTGCGGGATTCGCAACGGCTTGTGACCTTCTGAGGCGATGAGAAACCGTGATCGATGCCGTGGTCCGATCCCAATTCTTCTATTTGACAATGCATGCGGGCTTGGCAACATGCGCTCATGCGGCAAGCGATAAATCGTCATGGAGGCGCTTTTTTGACTCTAGTACTCTGCGTCGGAGGGCTTTGCGCTACATTCACCCCGCAGGCTTATTCAGACGATGCCCGCGTCGATTCCTGGCTCAGCCGTGTCAAGTCCTCCGTCTCCGCCCGTGACCTTGACCTCCTTCGACGAGCCGCTCTGACGCTCCAGGCTGACATCGCCAGCCCAAAAACTGCTTATGACGCTGATGGGCAGAATAGTGTCGGCGGTCGCGCGCTGTCTTTCGCCGGCCAACCACTTCCCTGGTCGCCTTTGCGCGGCATTTACCCGTCCCCTTTCAAGTACCACGGCGTCTGGTCATGGGACGGCCCATTCCACGCCATCGCCGTTGCCCGTTGGGACCCCCAACTTGCCCGTGAGCAATTTGAAATTCTCCTGCGTTTCCAGCAGCCTTCGGGCGCTTTGCCCGACGTCATCATGGAAAACAGCGAGGTCGTCACCAACTTCGGGAAACCCCCGGTAATCGCCTGGGCCATCATGCGCGTTGACGAGATCGCTCCAGACAAGACATTCCTTGCCAAGGCCTATCCAAAGCTCGTTGCCCTCGAACGCCATTGGATGAAGAATCGGGGCGGCAATGCCGACGGCCTCTTCCACTACGGCGGCACGCTTCCGAATTTGGAGTCGGGCTGGGACACCTCCGTGCGCTGGGATCATGGCTGCGACAGCCTCTGGGCCGTGGACCTCAACTGCGTCATGGTCACATTCTACGATTCGATGGCCTATATCGCACGCCGCCTCGACCTAAAAGAAGACCAGACCCAATGGCTCGAGCACGCCAAGGAACTCGGATTCCGCATCGATAACACGCTCTGGAATGAAACGGCCGGCGCCTATATGGACTGCAACCGCGTGACCCGAAAATTCACGGACGTGCTGTCGCCCGCGTCCTTCATGCCGCTCTACGTGAATATCCCCAACCAACAACGCGCAACGCGCCTCGCCAAACTGGCGGCCGACCCGGCGAAGTTCTTCCCCGGCCTGCCTTCGGTCAGTTATAATAACCCCGCCTACCGGAGCTCCGATTACTGGCGCGGGCCGACCTGGCTCAATGTCTCCTATTTCGCCCTCAAAGGCTTGCGAAACTACGGTTATGATAAGATCGCGAACAACCTGCGCGAAACCATCCTCGGTTGGTGCGACAAGAACAAGGATTACCTTTGGGAATACTATGACTCGCGCGACGGCAAAGGGCTCGGCGCTCCCCAGTACGGCTGGACCGGTACATTCTTGATCGAGTTTATCCTCGACTGGTAAACGCCCGGTTTGCCTTAAATGCGCCGAAAGCTGCCAAGGGGTCCCAAGTATTGACACAAAGCGGTTGCTGGGCAGTGGCCAAAGTCAATAGGAAGAAATAACCGCCCGTGGAATACGATAGGGGCCATTTATTATGTGATGATTCGCGCTAACCAGGGTGAAGCAATGTTCAAGGGCGATACCGCGCGGGAACCGTACCTGGCGATTATGGGTCAAGCTTGCCGAACAACGGATTGCCGGGAGCATGAGGACTTGCTGAGAGTGAAAACCCACACCCAGACCATCAATCGGCTATACCAACTGCGATAATAAAATTGTGTCAATACTTGGGACCCCATTTCCATGTGGTATGTGTAGATATGACCCTAATCAGCATCGTTGCACAGGGCGCGGTCAATGAAGGCATAGGCGGCGGCTCGAGCGTCTGCGGGAAACGAGTGCTCGGCGCGGGGATAAATCACGGCCAGGTTATTGGCGCAATTCTTCCATTGATAGACGGGACGGACGGCATCGACGCATTCATTTACGCCGGAAACCACAAAGTTCATGTCATTCAAGGGCGCGTTGATGAAGAGGGGCCGGGTAGCCACGACAGCCAGGACCTCCGGCCAATCGAAAGGCAGTTTTCGAGGGTCATTCCCATAAACACTGGTGACGCGCGGCATGTAGCGGCGTTGCGCGTAATTGCGCAAATCGCCGCCGCCGTAGGGTGAAGCGGCATAGCTGCTCATCGAATTGAAGCCGCAACTGGAAACCACGACCTTGATCCGCGCATCAAAGGCGGCGAGCCAAAGCGCATTGTGTCCGCCCAACGAATGACCGATACAGCCAATCCGCCGGCTGTCAACCTCGGGCAGGGATTCAAGCAAATCCACTGCGCGGATGTGGTTCCAGATACCTTTCATTGTCCCGCTGACGTAGCCGTGTTGATAAGGGTCGTATGCCTTGTGTCGATAATCACCGAAACTCCAGTAATCGGGCGCCAGGGTGACATAGCCACGTTCGGCCAGTTCGAGCGCATAATGCAAGTCCGGGCTTCCTCCCAGGCCTGCGGGTTCGTCTTTGCCGATTTCGGTGGTTTGATGGAGGCAGAGCATTGCGGGCCGTTTGCCGGAAAACGTTCGCGGAATCAGCAAATAGGCCGTAACCAGGTCGTCCGGTTCAGCACGATAGGTGATTTTCTTGCGGACGCACTTGGGCAACACGACTTCTTCGACCACCTGCGGTTCCAAAGGCAGATTCTTCCACTTAATCGGCAATGGCCCCATGACCAATTGCAGGTTGGCCAGGATATGCTCGCGGCGGCGTTGCCAATCCGCATCAGTCCTGATTGGATGCGTTACTCCGTCTTCGTCGATCACCACCAGCAGATTTGTTCGATCGGCGTAAAAGGGAGGACTCGAGCAGACGGCTAACGGAGTCGCCGATAAAACGGTTCGGCCGAGGAGAAAAATCCCCACGGCGAGACCGAAGAAGCAGTTCAAGGTTCTCAACGGAGTTTGATCAGGCTGGCAATTATAATTTGGCCAATTGCGGCCGGGAGAAGCCGGCCTTGGCCTCATCCAGGAAGAGCATATTGACGGCGTAATAAACCCGCTGCGCCTCGGGCCGACAGAACGGCTCGGATAAACCGGGCAACTGCACCAGGCGGTCATTGAGCTGGCGGACTTGTTTCGCCACCAAGGCATTGCCCGGCTCGAGTTGATTGATTGGTTGCCATAATTGTCTCCTTTCTTCCGCATGCAATTGGCCATGGATAAGTTCATTAATATTCGGCTAACAAACGGGATAGTGACTATATAGTAGCGAACTATCGGGGTGCGGCACCGGGTTGTCAATCGAGTTATCCCGCTGAGTTGGGCTGCGGGATAATTGGTTTGAGGGCGCGCCGCCCTTCTTTCACGGCCTCGTGATCGCCCGATAAAAGCATCGCTGCAGGCCGGCCGGCCGGGGGTCTTCAATCTCGATCGGCACAACCCCGGCGGTAACAGTGGCCAGTTCGTTCCAAGGGCGTGAACCCAACAGATATTCCCTGTATTGTAGCTTCACTTGCATGCCCTGTGGCACATCCACCGTTAACTAAACATGACCGCCTACCAGGCGAATCGCTAGAGGAGCGATCTCCACGTAAGTCAGCTTTGCCGGACGGCTTTCCACACTGCCAACGGCATTGGTTACGACTACGGTGTAATCGCCCGCATCGGCTAACAGGCAATTGGCAATAGTGAGCGTGTTGGAGGCGGACCCGCTGATCCGGCGGTCATCCGTCAAGTCCCGCGCATCTTTGCGCCATTGATAATGCAGAGGCTCATCCCCGGCTGCCGCAACCCTGAACGTGACCGAACCGCCCCGAGGAGTTGATTGATCCGCTGGCTGCAGAAGGAAGCCCGGAATAAACCCAGGCCCGCCTGACAATTTTACAACGTCCACCCCGCCTCTCCATTGGCCACGATGACCAGGTTTCCCACCACATGCACACTGGCTCCGGGACGCTTGGTATCAATGGTGCCCAACTGGCAGATGTCGGAAGGATCACTCACATTGAGCATCTGCAATCCACCATTTGCATCCCCCACATAGGCCAGGCCGCCCACCACCTGGACATTCAAAGCGGATGCACTGGTGGCAAAGCTTCCCAACAGCCGCATTTGGGCGGGGTTGGCCACGTCGAGCACCTGCAGGCCGGCGGGGCCATCCGCCACGTAAGCCAGGTTATCGACCATCTGCAGTCTTTCGGCCGCCCAGTAGGTGCCATAGCCGCCCAACGGTCGGATGGAGGCTGGATCGCTGACGTCCAGCACGAGCAAACCATTCGTGCCGTCGGCCATATAGGCGAGGTCTCCCGCCACCTGCACACTGAAGGCATACCCGTTAGTGTCAACAAAGCCACCCAATGGCCGAATGTTAACTGGATCGCTTACGTCCAGAACCTGCAAACCATTTGTGCCATCGGCCACATAGGCAAGGTTCCCCACTACCTGGACGCCCTCCGCTGACCCGCTGGTGTCATAGCCGCCCAACCGCCGTATGTTG
>JAMCZD010000122.1:0-458 GCA_023473405.1 Candidatus Omnitrophota bacterium | reverse complement strand
AATTATAATTGCCAGCCTGATCAAACTCCGTTGAGAACCTTGAACTGCTTCTTCGGTAACATCCAAAATGACCAAGCCACCTTCGCCAGTTGCCGCGAACAGGTGGCTGCCGATAACCGATACACCGCGGCAAGCGTAACGATTGTAACCGGGCCACTGACCCAGCAGTTGGCTGGTGACGGGTTCACTAGCCGAAAGGACGGAGGCGGAAATCACCAGGCACCCGAGGCAATAGGCCAAGCACACCAGGAAGGTTCTTGCCCAACTCACCGCCCAAGTCTCTTCGTTTTCGGAACAACGGTGTTCGTTCTCGCCAGAAAATCGCGTTTGCATGGGCGGCTATGACACCAGCGGGTCAGCGGAGGGCGTCCAGGTAGTGGGGAACCTTGCCTATGTGGCCGATGGCACAAATGGTTTGCAGGTTCTGGACGTAAGCGATCCAGTTAACATTCGGCCAT
>JAMCZD010000429.1 GCA_023473405.1 Candidatus Omnitrophota bacterium | reverse complement strand
ATGTCCCCCTGGGCGTTGTATTTGGGAATTGGGAATTGGGATTGCGGATTGGTTGTTTTTCATTGAAGAAGGCCAGCGTCGCCATGGCCCAATCCTGCAATGGCGTGGCCGCTCTGGATTCAATAACTAATGAACAATGCTCATTAACAAAGCGGGTTAATCTAGCTTGCTTGTTGGCCTGGATATATGAGTACATTGTGTACCTGCAGCGCCAACGGCGCCCTGCCATGCAAGCCTGGGGCAACGCCCCAAGTCACCGGCCCAAAACACACCCAAGGGCCAACGGCCCGTTCCATCCTGGCAAGGGTCAGCGGCTTCTTACCGGCATCGCGTTGGTCCCCGCCCCCGATCGCCATCTACAATCACTGAGCATCGTCATCGTCCACGTCATTTTCAGCGCATGGATGTGACGGGCTTTCAGCGCTTGGATTTGTTTGTTGGTGCCGTTCCTGGGGCGTTGCCCCAGGCTTGAAAATTGGCCATCTGTAATCTAGTCCAGATTGATCGCGTGCTCACTGGATTTGGCCCTGCCTGTCGTAAGCCTTCTTTCAATGACAGATAGTCAATTCTCAATTTTCAATTGCCGGATTTTTGGAGAATTAAGTGAATGACATGGCTTAAATAATACCTACTTTGAAGTAATTATGAACCTACGATCATGCAAAGAGAGTTGCCTGTTGGGGATGCTTCTGTCTCTTTTTCCGGCTGTGGACCACGCCGCGGCCCAGGTTTATCCGGACTTCGCCTGGGCGGCTGGAGTGAATGCGCGTGGCAGCATAGTATATGGTGCAGCCCTGGCTATTGATTCGGTTGGAAACAGCTATGTTTGCGGCAACTTTAACGGTGATGTCAGCTTTGGGGGAATTATCCTAACCAACAAAGGCTTTTTCCTGGCCAAGTACGACCCGCGAGGCCGGTTGATTTGGGTCAAACAGGATAGGAATTTCGGGGCGGAACGGAACAGGAGCGCCGTGGCCGCCGACGCCCAAGGAAACGTCTATGTCACCGGAAGCATTTTTGCCAATGCGGGCGCCTGGGGTGATCTTCTTTTGGCCAAGTATGACAGCGACGGGGATTTGATCTGGCTCAGACAAACCGGAAGTGATGTAGTTGACTATGGGAGCGGTGTGGCCGTGGATAAGACGGGCAATGTGTGCGTAACCGGGGTGTTTCATCTGACGGTTTTGGGTCCTTTGGGGGATCCGGTGACCGATCCCGCACTTCAAAAAATCTTCATTGCCAAATACAACGCCCAGGGGGACATGCTTTGGGAGAAGAAAATCGTCGGAAAAGGCGATTCCTTGAACCTGGGCAAAGGCATCGGGATGGATGGCGAAGGCAACGTTTATTTAACCGGCCGTTTTGTGGACACCAATCTGTTTGGCCCCAACATGGTCAGCGGTTACGGGAGTTTTCTCGCCAAATATGATGGGGCGGGAAATCTGCTCTGGGCGACGAATGCAAGCAAAGGTATGGTGGAGGGAATCGCGGTGAGCGATCAAGGAGATAGTTGTTTGGTAGGCTCATCGAGAGAGGGCATACTCACCTTTGGAAACCAAACCCTGATGAATCCCTCGCATAATATTTTAGGTTTCGTAGTCAAGTATGACAGGAACGGGAACGCGCTTTGGGCCAAATCAATTTCGGTGTCTCCATCGGGGCCGGATTACAGTACTGCGGTTAATCCCATGCGAATCGCCGTAGATGTCTCTGGAAATGGCTATTTAACCGGAAATTTTTCGAACATTGCGATTTTTGGGACGCATCAAATTGCCATTGAGAATGACACTTTCGGCTACGTTTATCCTCCGGACGCCTTTATTGCCAAGTGTGATGGGAATGGGAACTTTCTCTGGGCGCGTAACATAGGCCGGGGCTCCAAGGAAGGCATAGGAGTGGCCATCGATGCGGAAGGAAGCGCCTACCTAACAGGCAATTTTGGGGGCGAACTCACCTTGGGCAAGACTATCCTCGAATCCTACGGTCCGAGTTTTTTCGTGACCCAATTGCCGGCGCTGTATCTGACGGCCTTGGACAGGCCGGTGCGGTTTGGGCTGGCGGCGGAAAGCGGGCGCGAATGCGTCATCGAGTATTCAAGGGATTTGACCCGCTGGTTCGGGCTGGTAACCAACACAATGCCGGCTTCGGGTTTTCTTGAGTTCAATCACGGCATCATCTCCGTTCCCGACCAGCTTTTTTATCGCGCCAGGAGTGTGTCGCCTTAGCCACCGTAGGGTAAACCTCCGGTCTGCCGGTTCAAGGAGCCTCTGGCTCCGCTTCTTTAATCACAAACGACAATTTCGCGCAGACTGTTCGAAAACCTGATTCTGAAGGTTGCTATGGCTGCGTAATCCGTAACTGTGGACTTGTTTTGTCATCTACAGAGCAAAGTACACTAGCGCTTAGCCAGGCGTTAAATATCGCTGATTCACGCAACTGCATTATAGAAAACAACTATGTTAGTGGATTCAATATAGGCGTCCACCAAGACACGTACCCAGCTTATGGTTTAATTATAAAAACCAATGTTTTTATCGACGTTCATTCGGGTGTTTATCTGAGCAACTCGAATAGTTGCGGAGAAGATGAGCGGTATTATCAACACTGGCAAAACATCCTGGTCGAGGGGAATTACATTGAGATAAGGAAATCGACTGACCCGAATGACTGATATTGGGGCGGGATCGTGTTCAACAACGTGACACCGGAGAGCATAAACCACACCACCAAATACGTGGTTATCCGAAACAATTTCATCCAGCTTGTTGGCGGTGAACAGAATCCCTCAGCCGTCAACCCGGGTATCCTGACCACGGGCCGGTCCGATAATCCAACCGGCACGGATTTTTTCACGGTTGAAAACAACGTCATTTCTCTGGCGGCCGCCAACCAGGCCATTGTGTATGAGTATATCGCGCACTACAATTGCTGGGGGAACAAGAACAAAGGGTTATTAAACGACCTGAACGCGATTGGATTGGACAAGTTTCATGTGGTTTATCCCTTTATAGGCGGGACAGCGGCGGCGCACACCTTGAATCTAATGGGCGCCGACCATGCCATTACCTGGGCGGGTAGCGCGCTTGTTCATGACGAGTACGGGGTGACGGGAAATCGCAGTGGCTATGGCGACACCGGGCTCGCTCTAAACGAAATACCAGGGGCATCGATCACCTGATCCTGGATATTCAAGACGCCGCGAACCAGGCGCGAATCCTTGATGGTGAACTCCTGACTTATGGCAATACCAAGAACAGTAAGCAATTCGGCTTGGCCGTTGCCAATATTTATGTCATGGCCACGAATCAGATTGGCTCGGTGACGCATCCGACGAACAAGCGTTTGGCTTTTGCGTCTTATGGCACGAAATTGACCCTTGCCGAGGCGGTGGCCTTCACGGCTGCCGTGCGGAATTACCAAATCGCGCTGGGTAGGGAGATTTAGACCATGTTGCAAGGCGGGACTCGGCACACTCTCAGGTTGGTGGCCTGAACTCGTCCGCTCGATGCTGTCCCTCAGCGATCTGTTCGGGGGTCATTCGTTTTATAAGAGTGGCCCTGGCCTTGGCGGCGCCGGGATAACCTCCGCGTCCAGCAAGCTCGATCCATTTGTAGGCCTCGAGGTAGTCCTGGGGGACGCCCCGGCCGAGAAAGTGCATGATTCCCAGGTTGCATTGCGCCTTCGAGTGGCCCTGATCAGCCGCCTTGCGAAACCAACGCGCCGATTCCGCATAATCCCGGGGCACCCCCAATCCATCATAATATCGCTCGCCCAGAATAAACTGCGCATCCGCGTTTCCTTGGTCCGCCTTGGTTTGGTTTCTCTGCACCGCCGCCGCTCGGGCTTCGCGCGCGGTCTTTTGGATTTGACGCGCCGAATCGCGGGCTTTGATCAGGGAAGACTTTGCCTCTTTGGCGTTGGCAACAAAGGACGCTAGACGGGTAAACAGGCTCATGCGTTACGATTCAGGCCACACGACCGCCGTCGGAGCGTTCGGCTCGATCGGCGCCAGGGGCATGGGAGAGCCTGCGGATTTTAAAGCAGCGGTCAACATGCGTCCGGCCTGGGCCAATTCATCGTCGGGGCTCGACCAGTCAACCACCATGACTTGTTCCTGATGAGTCTGCTTATCCAGAATCCCCAACCGCCGGTTGTCGAAAGACAAGCCGACATCCAGGTCTGGTAGAAAGACTCCATGGTGTTGCAGGTCCGCCAGGTTATGATGCGTGAATGCCTTGCCTTCGGGTTGAGTGCCCTTGGACGAGACGCACTCGAGCCACAACAGAATCTTGTTCTGCGGATTCTTGACCACCCGCATCTCGATAATAGCATCCGGCTTTTCCTGGACAATGACAACGCTCGATGCCTCGGCCTCGCCGCTCCTCCGCCGGACCAGGGGATGATTGAAGACATGCTGAAGCTGCGCCACGGTGGCCCGCCGGTATTGGAGGTCGGGCAATTCAGGCAACTTTACCTCGCCGCCATCGGGCTGGCGCCGGCGGATAAGCAGGTTGGGCGGCGACAATCGCAGCACAATCCCCGGCTGGAGAAGGTCGCACTTGGCGGGGTCCTGAAGGATATCGAGCCTTTCCTGGGCCAAATGCCCTTTGACTTCGAAGCGGGCGCCCAGGTGAACAGTCACAAACCGGATATCGAATCCGGTGGCCGAAGCCGGGTTTTCCTTGATCTCGATAGCGTTTTCCTCCTCGCCCTTCAGGGACGGCGCGTAACGGGCGTTCAGCACGTCCTGCAGGTGCTGGCCGCCGGCCTCGGAGCACTCGAACCGCTCTCCCTCGATCTCGACGGCACGCTGGAGCGGGTCCACGTAAAAGCTCAGGGGTTTGATTAGTAATCCGTTCTGAATCAACATATTGAAACCGCGCAAACTGGTGTCCACCCGTTCAGTTCCGCGCGTGCATTCAATCATCAGGTGGCCCAGCAGGTCCAGCCTTACTTTGAATTGGACCTTGTCTGGCCGCTGGATTGGGGTGGCAGCGGAGGCAAGACGCGCGGCGGAGGCAGTCTTGGGTTGGAGTTCGGACTCCGCCACCACGTGACGCTTGTTGATCTCGTACTCCAGCTTCGCAATCCCGTCTGCGGCGTGTATGCCGATCTTCTCTCCGTTAATGTCCACACTCCCGTCGGCCTGGACATGAAAGGACTGGGGAGGGTCAACTAAACCCCGGGTAACCCATTTGTAGGCATCCACTTTTACCCACGTCTTGCCGGGTTCGAGCTTCACGGTCTCGTTGCCGAAGGTCAGGGAATAACACCCGGGCTTGCCCTCCGCGTCCACTTGCAAACCCGCAACCACCTTTCTCTGCTGACCCGCTTCGCCAAGAGCGCAGACCGCGGTTAAAATCACTCCTATACCAACCAGGCAAAAAAAACCTCCCCCTGCATTTGTCTCCGCGCTGTCAGCGGCAAGACTCAAACCAATAACCAACATCAGGCTGAGGCTCATTTTGGCTGTGGTTGCACCTCTTATGTAGCGCACCAAAGCACTCGATTCAAGCTTTATCTGCAAATAACTCGAAACAATCCGCTCCAATGCGTCCCCGCCGCAATAGGTTCCAACTTAAATACCTCCCTAGCAAATCCGGATCTTCAATTTTTCCAAGGCCAAGTCGATTGGATTAGCGAACGTCGTCGTTCCGCCGCCGGCGAAAAGCAGACCCACCGGCCGGCTCTCCGCCGCATCCAGAATCAAGGCGCCCGAATCACCCGCCGCGCTGAACGGGACTGTGCCATCGTTAATGGCCAATTGGTCTTCGAAAAAGGCGGTCCGCAGTCCGTATCGCACCTCGATGTCCGCGCTCAAATCCACAATCTCCCCTGCCGTTTCAAGCGTGGTTCGCCCGCGCTTGCGCACCGCTTGTCCCAGGCACGGCGCCATGGGCGGGTTCCGGACCAGGCCAATCCCGGCGATCCGAGGCGACACTTCGGCAGCGCGCGCCAACCGCGCGATGGCCAGATCGACACGGTTGGCGGACCCGTCGAACCGGAGGGGAACGAACTCGGTGAGATGGGCAATTGGATGCGCCGGATTGCCGCCGTCGGTCAGTCCGGGTTCGAGGATAGGATCACCGCGCTCGGCATTATTTGTATTAGCCAAAACGTGGTTATTTGACAAGATGTATATTTCGTCAGGTTTTCCGTCGTCCCGTTTCGCCAGGCAGCCGAGAGTGCCCGCGGGAACCAGGTAATGCCCCACCGAAACGCCGCATGCAGTGGGCCTCTTCAAGGCCGTGATCACACCCGCCTCAATCTCCGGCGT
>JAMCZD010000301.1 GCA_023473405.1 Candidatus Omnitrophota bacterium | reverse complement strand
GGCGCGCGCGTCAAATTTTGCGGCGGCCATCACGTTCGAGACGTGGATCGAGCCTTCGCGTTTGACGATAGCGCCTTGTGGGTATTGTTGATTTTTGCGGATGTGTTTCTTGATGATCTTCAAGCCCTCCACGATGACGCGTTGGTTCTTCGGCATGGTCCGCAGGACCTTTCCGCGTTTGCCCTTTTCGGTGCCGGCGAGGACGACCACCTCGTCTCCTCTTTTCACATGTAAACAGTTCGACATCAGATGACCTCCGGGGCCAGTGAAATGATCTTGATAAACTTCAAATCCCGCAATTCCCGCGCAACCGGTCCGAAGATGCGCGTGCCGCGGGGATTGTTTTCCTTGTCGATAATGACAATTGCATTGCTGTCAAAGCGCAGGTAAGAGCCGTCGTTTCGCCGGATTGGGTGGCGTGTTCGCACCACAACGGCATCGACCACCTCGCCCTTCTTCACGGTGCCGTCCGGGGTGGCTTCTTTTATGTGTGCCTTGATGACATCGCCGACGCGTGCGTAACGCTGGTTACGCCCCAGAACTCCAATGGCGGCGGCGCGCTTGGCCCCGGAGTTGTCGGCAACCTCTAGAATGGAACGAATTTGTAACATAAATTCTCCGGTAATCAGGCTGCGTCCGCGTTGCGTTGGACCACCTGGACCAAGCGCCATCGCTTGGTCTTGGACCATGGACGCGTCTCTTGAATCCGCACCCGGTCGCCCACTTTGGCCTCACCCTTTTCGTCGTGGGCGTAAAATTTGTGATAGGCGGTGACGACCTTGTGAAACCGCGGATGAGGGAAGCGGCGTTCGACGCGAACGATGATAGTCTTGGCCATCTTGTTGGAAAGGACTTCTCCAACACGCTCTTTGCGATGGGGACGAACTGGGGCTGGATTAGGCATAGGATACAACTCAGGCAGACTTCTTACGCAGCAGGCTGATCTTGGTTTCAACTCGCGCCACATCCCGGCGCAAAGTCCGCAACCGCGCCGGTTTTTCCAACTGGCTGCTGGCTTGTTGCAGACGAAGGTTAAAAATTTCCTGCCGTAGATCGCGGCTTTTGGCCAGCAATTCGGTAATCGTAAAATCTTTCAGTTCGGACATTTTCATGGCAAAATCAGGCGGCAACAATCCGGTGGCGAGAGATGAACTTGGTGCGGATCGGCAGTTTGCTGGCACCCAGTCGCATGGCTTCGCGGGCCTGGGCC
This sequence comes from Candidatus Omnitrophota bacterium, assembly GCA_023473405.1. Lineage (GTDB taxonomy): Bacteria > Verrucomicrobiota > Verrucomicrobiia > Limisphaerales > UBA1319 > JAMCZD01. The sequence continues at coordinate 5,094 of JAMCZD010000301.1, read as the reverse complement.
TCGGTCACTCCCTCGACTTCGAACAGCACCGCTGCCGGGCGAATCACCGCCACCCACGATTCGACCGGTCCTTTGCCCTTGCCCATGCGGGTTTCAAGCGGCTTCTTGGTAATGGATTTGTCAGGGAAAATCCGAATCCAGACTTTGCCCCGGCGTTTCATAAACCGGTTGACAGCGGTGCGGGCGGCTTCGATTTGCCGGGTATCGAGCCAGCATCGTTCCAACGCTTGCAAACCGTATTCGCCAAAGGCCACTGTCGCCCCGCGCGACGCCATGCCGGCGCGGTTTCCGCGTTGCATCTTGCGATACTTAACTCTTTCGGGCATTAAGGGCATAAACAGGTCTCCTTTGAAAAGCTACTGTTGGGGGGCCGGGGTGCCATCGGCCGGCGCCGGAGTTCCGGGTTTTTCCACCGAGGCGTCACCTTTGCAAATCCAGCATTTCACTCCGATTTTTCCGTAAACGGTCTTGGCCTCGGTGAAACCGTAATCGATCAAGGCACGCAAGGTATGCAGCGGGACACGCCCTTCGTGGTACATTTCCGATCGCGCCAATTCCGCCCCGCCCAAGCGACCGGCGCAGCGGATTTTGATCCCCTGGGCGCCGAAGTCCATGGCGGTTTGGATGGCCTTTTTCATGGCTCGGCGGAAGGAGATGCGACGCTCCAACTGCATGGCCACATTCTCCGCCACGAGCTGGGCATCCATTTCGGGCGTTTTAATTTCCTGAATATCGACGTAGATCTCCTTACCGGTCAATAGGCTCAGGTCTTCCTTGAGTTTGTCGATCTCAGCCCCTTTGCGACCGATCACGACTCCGGGGCGCGCGGTGAAAATGGTGATACGGCAACGATTGGCGGCGCGCTCGATCACGATTTTGGGGACGGAGGCGGACTCGAGTTTCTTCCGGAGAATCTCGCGAATCTTCCAATCCTCGAAAATGAGTTTGCCAAAGTCACGCTTTTCGGCGTACCAACGGGAGCGCCAGTCTTTATTGACGGCGATTCGGAAACCGACTGGGTTTGTCTTTTGTCCCATAAAATTACTGGTCTGACAAAACGATTTTGATATTGCAGCTTCGCTTCAAGATCGGGCCGGCGGAACCGCGGGCCTTGGGTACGAAGCGTTTCATGGTCGTGCCTTTTCCGGCCATGGCCTCCTTGATCCAGAGCCGTTCCAGTTTGAGACCTCGGTTGTTTTCGGCATTGGCCACAGCCGATTTCAATGTCTTGGCCACGAGACGGGCGGATTTGCGCGGCACAAACTGCAGGACAGCTTGGGCCTTGATTACCGGCATACCTTGGATTTGACGCACTACCTCGCGCACTTTTTGCGGAGACATGCGAACGTTGCGTGTCAGGGATTGTACTTCCATACCCGTTATTTGGCCTCCGCTTTGGCGGTGTGAGCGCCGTGTTTCTTGAAGGTTCGCGTCAAGGAGAACTCGCCCAACCGATGTCCGACCATGTTCTCAGTCACGAACACTGGGTGGAAAATCTTTCCATTATGCACGTTGAAGGTGTGGCCGACGAAGTCGGGCGTGATCATAGAACGGCGCGACCATGTCTTGATTGGCTTTTTGGAATTGGTCGCGTTCAGTTTGGCGATTTTATCCAACAAATGGCCGTCTACGAACGGCCCCTTTTTTATCGAACGTCCCATAACTATTTGAGTTTCATTGGCCTGCCGTTGCGGCGGACCACGATAAACCGGTCGGAATATTTATGTTTCGGGCGCGTCTTGAATCCCTTGGTGATTACGCCCCAAGGCGTCACTGGATGACCGCCTCCTGATGTCTTGCCCGCTCCACCGCCCATGGGATGGTCTACTGGGTTTTTTGCCACGCCGCGGCTGAGCGGATGGATGCCTCGATGCCGGGAGCGACCCGCCTTGCCCAGGATGACATTTTCGTGTTCGGCATTGCCCACCTGGCCGATGGTGGCATAACAATCCTCGTTGAGCTTGCGAATCTCTCCGGACGGCAAGCGCACCAACGCATACCCGCCGTCGCGCGACATCAGGCTGGCGGAAGAACCTGCAGACCGGACCAATTGGCCGCCTCGTCCGGGTATGATTTCGAGGTTGTGTATTTGCAAGCCCACCGGGACCGCTCGCAAGGGCAAACGATTGCCCATGTCCGGCGTGGCCTTGGGTCCGCTGACGATCTTGGCGCCTACGCTTAGTCCGTTAGGCGCAAGGATATAACTCTTTTCGCCGTCCGTGTATTCCAAGAGCGCCAGGCGGGCCGTCCGCCGTGGATCGTATTCGATGGCGATCACTTTGGCCATCACCCCGTGTCTATCACGCTTGAAATCCACCATTCGGATTTTCTGCTTATGGCCGCCCCCGATTCCGCGGCTGGTCACGCGTCCGTAACAGTTGCGCCCGCCGGTCTTTTTGCGGGTGCGCACCAGGCTCTTTTCGGGCCGCGACTTGGTGATTTCGGCAAAGGAGGAAACCGTGATGTAGCGGCTCGAAGGTGTCAGTGGGCGGAAAGATTTTACTGGCATAGTCTTAAATCGTCTTAGGTGAGGGTAATTTTGTCCCCTTTCTTCAGGGTCACAATCGCCTTCTTCCAGTCCGAGGTCCAACCGGCCTGCCGGGTGAGTTTGCGCCGAGCCTTGCCCCGCACATTCAGGGTGTTGACCTTTTCCACCTTGACCTTGAACAACTCCTGAACGGCTTGACGGATTTGGTGTTTATTGGCCCGGCGATCGGCGACAACGGTGTATTGGTTCCACTGGTCCGACTGCAGGGTGCCTTTTTCACTGACCCGGACGGTCTTGATTATCTCGAATGAATTCATGGCAGACTGGATTTAGGCAGGAGTCGTTGTTCGACCTGGGCGAACGCGTCCTGGGTGAATAGTAATTTGTCATAGCGCAAAACCTGATACGTGTTGAGCGAGGCGCTGTTGGCCAATTCCACGCCCGGGACATTCCGGGCCGACAGGGCCAGGGCCGGTTCAACCTGCGGCACCACCACCAGGACCGTGCCGGTCAGGTCGAGAGCAGCCAAGACATTCACGAATTCCTTGGTCTTGTGCGTGGCCGGTTTCCATTGGTCGACCACCAACACGTCGCCGGCCTTTAAACGCTCGCCCAACGCCTTGCGCATGGCGAGGTTACGCGTTGAGTGAGACACTTTTTGGCGGTAATCGCGCGGCTTGGGACCGAACACGACTCCGCCTCCACGCCAGAGAGGCGAGGCAAACGAACCCGCTCGCGCCCGGCCCGTCCCTTTTTGCCGCCAGGGCTTTTTACCGGAGCCGGCCACGTCGCCCATGGTTTTGGTGCAGGCGGTTCCGCTTCGTTGGGCAGCCTGGTAGGCAACCACGGTCTGGTGAACCGCCTGGGTGCCTCGACCACCTTCGATGAGCGGCAGCTTGACTTCGAGTTCTGCCTTGGAATTACCTTGAATGTCTTTGAGGGTCAGCTTCATGGGTCCGCAATAAAATTACTTCGTTTTGGCCTCCGACTTGACGCCGGCCTTGGTCCTGGGCTTCTTCTTCGCCTCGCGAATAACCACGTAATCACCCCGCGCGCCCGGGATAGCGCCCTTGATCAATAAGACCTGGTCGGCCTCGCGCACCTGCACAACTTGGAGATTCTGCACGGTGCGGCGCACCTGTCCTTTGTGGCCCGGCATCTTCATTCCGCGCATGACCGTGCCGGGGAACAACCGTTGCCCGATAGCGCCGGCCCGGCGACGCCAGCCCTTGGACCCGTGCGAAGCATCGCCGCCACGGAAACCGTGTCTCGCCATTACGCCTTCGAACCCTCGCCCCTTCGTAACGCCGATGGCATCCACAAAATCGCCGGCCGCAAAAATGTTTACGCTCAGCACATCCCCCGCTTTGGCCGGGAGCGAAAAATCGCGAAACTCGCGAATTCGTTTCACGGGTGTGGCATTGTGTTTTTCGATATGGCCGCGCAAGGGGGAGGTCAAGCGCTGCCCTTTTTGGTCGTCAAAGCCAAGCTGCACCGCCGCGTAGCCGTCACGTTCCGGTGTTTTGCACTGGATGACGCGATTTGGGCCGGCCTGGACGACGGTGACGTGGATGGCATTGCCTTTGGCGTCAAAGACACGCGTCTGACCGAGCTTTTTACCGAGTAATCCAATCATAACATCAAATCTTAATAGTAATATCCACGCCAGCCGGCAAGTTCAACTTCTTCAACTCGTCCACGGTCTTGGCCGTTGGGTCCAGGATGTCCAGCAACCGTTTATGTGTCCGCTGCTCGAAAGTCTCCTGCGACTTTTTATCCGCGTGCGGCGAGCGCTGTACGGTGAAACGCTCGATCCGTGTCGGCAGGGGTATTGGCCCGGCGACCATGGCGCCGGTCCGTTTGACCGTTTCGACTATTTCGTGGGCCGACTGGTCGATGACCCGATGGTCGTATGCTTTTAAACGAATGCGTATACGTTGTCCAGCCATAAATTAAATCCTCATTGCAGGTTTCAAAAGTTCAGGCACGTGCCGCTTTGGGAACGATCCGGTCCAGGATCGTTGCCAGGATGCTGGCGGGGACGGGATCGAAATGGGACGGTTCCATGGAATATGAAGCCCGGCCTTTGGACAGCGACCGAATCACGGTGGCGTATCCAAACAATTCCGCCAGAGGCACATCGGCCTTGAGCACCACAACCCGATTGCGAGCCTCGATCCCGAGCACTTTACCGCGGCGGCGGTTCAAGTCGCCCAGCAGGTCGCCCTGGTATTCCTCGGGGCAGGTTAATTCCACTTTCATGATCGGTTCGAGCAGGATCGGGGATGCCTTTTTGACGGCTTCCTTGAGGGCGAAGATGCCGGCCATTTTGAAAGCGAGTTCACTGGAATCGACTTCGTGGTAAGTGCCGTCCACGATATTGACCTTGATATCCACCATCGGGTAACCGCCGAGCACACCGCCGGCGGCTGCCTCCTCGATTCCATCCACCACCGCCGGCACGAACTCCTTGGGGATCGCCCCGCCGACGATTTTATTCTCGATGACCAAGCCCTTGCCGCGCGCGTTTGGTTCGATGGTAATAATGGCGTGGCCATATTGGCCTCGGCCTCCGGATTGGCGGATAAACTTACCCTCGCCTTCGG
>JAMCZD010000096.1 GCA_023473405.1 Candidatus Omnitrophota bacterium | reverse complement strand
TGGCACCACTGCAAGTCCCCCCGATTCATCCCCATAAATCGCTTAGGGAAACAAGAAAAGGTAGGATGCTTTTCCTGCGTCCCTGCTTTCCTTAGAGATAAAGATAACGGGTCTTCCCGGGTGGGGCAGACCATCGATTATCAGATGTACCCGTTTTCTGTACTTAATCGGCTTTCATTCATCGCCGTCCGTCGTACCAGGGCTGGCAATTCGAACGATTTTTCAAGTTGTTCCCGCGCTCGAGCACTGTTCGAGCCACCAAATTAAAATATTCGCCTCGGGAATAGAGGTGCAGCTTTCGCGCGGAAGTCAATAACGGGTGGCGGTGCAGAATTACGATCTTGCCCCGCCTCCGGCGTGCCAATCGCTTGAGCCGCCGGCTGAAATCTATCTCTTCGGAAGCGAACAACTCCAGGTTGAAACCGCCCATTTGACGAAAGACTTCCGCCCGGCAGAAAATGAATGAGCCGGCCATCCAATGGAACGTCCGGCTCAGCAAATTCCATCCAGCCAATGCAAACCAAGCCCAGCCTAGCTGTTCATCGAATCGAATCGTGGTCCCGCCCCCCAGGCATCTCGGGTTCTGCGCATGCAGGGCCATTTCTTGAAACAGCTCCTTTGAAGGCTGAGAGTCGGCGTCGATAAACACGAACCATTCACCCGTTGCCGCCTCCGCGCCCTTGTTGCGGGCGCGGGCGATCTGGTTAATTGGTTCGAAGACCACCGTGGCTCCCTCTTCGCGCGCGATCCTGGCGGTTCCGTCACTGGAATTGTTATCGCACACGATCAATTCATGCTCCCACCCCAAACGGGCAAAGACACCTGCAGCCGACCTGATGCTGCGCAACGAGGCGATCAGCACCGTCTCCTCGTTGAACGCAGGAACGATTATCGATATTCTCATCAATCAATGCCGTGGCCTTATGCCCCAATCCCGCATGCAACCAATCCCGGCACACCGACTCTACACCATTGCAACACGGCCTCTCCGATCGCAAGCGAGAAAATCCGCCCTCCCTGCCAGCGGGCGTGACAGCGATGGAGAGATGGATTCATCGAGAACGATTTTGTGGTCCGACCGGGCCATATTTTCGATACACGGGCTCCGGCGGTTCGGGCGCGTTAGCTCGTTGGGAACGGCGATTGGAATGATATTGCTCGCCCATGAGAGGGAAATTGAGAGAGCCTTTGTCTCACTCAAGGTAATGACCCGGTCTACGATAGGCCGAAAGAGCAAGCTTGCCCGTGGGGCTTCTTTAGAGTAGGAACTGAAGTCTGCGTCCATTAAAGAGATATGAACAACCAAAAAAGCAGTCCTCTTTTCAATACAGCAAGGCTGAAAGCAATCCTGGTTCCCATCCTTGCCGTTGCCGTTGGATGGGCACCAAGCCTTGCACCGGCCTACGGCCAGTCACCAACGCGTGTGGTCCGCGCCAGTGACATGACAGTCCAGGTGGGGCAGACCAATTATGTGGACTTGGAACTGGAATCACAAGGAGACGAAAATGCTTTGTCTTTCAGTCTGAATTTCGATCCGGCGGTGCTTCGATTCGACAACGTGGTAGAAGGCAGTGGTGAGGTCAGCCTATTGCTGAACGTGATCACCAACCAGATCGGCAGCGGACGAGTCGGGTTGGCAGTTGCCTTGCGTTCCGGCCTGGTGTTTGCCCCGGGAACTCAGGAATTGGCCAAGATCGGTTTCGAGGCTTTGGCTACCACCAGCAGCCAGACCACCTCCGTCACCTTTGGAGATCAGCCGATGGGCCGGCAAGTAATCGATACCTCCGGGCAGCCGCTCTCAACCAGTTATTTGAGCGGAACCGTAACCCTTATCGGTCCGCCACGCTACCGGCTCACTCTTGCCGCAGTCCCCGCCGGCCTTGGATTTGTCGAGGCCGATCCGCTGCCAGGCGCCGACGGCAAGTATGCCGCCGGAACAGCGGTCAACCTAACCGCTGTGGCCGCCTCAGGCTACCAGTTTGCCAATTGGATCGGAAATCCGCCGTCCGAAGTGTTTACCCCCGAGTGGGTTTGGCAGAATCCGCTCACCTGTCAAATGACCGATGACAAGGAGCTGACGGCGACTTTTACCCAAATCCCGCTCCCCCCCGCAATGACCGCTGTTCCGGAACGACACCGTTGAGTTATCAATGGCAAAAAGACAATGCCAATCTTGTCGATGGCGACCGGATTAGCGGCGCGACTTCGCCCGACTTGGTTCTGGCAGAGATTGAAGTCGGCGATACCGGCAATTACCGCGTGGTGGTGACGAACCAGTTCGGTACGACGAACAGCGACACCGCCACTGTAACCGTGGACGTCGGTGAATCCACCGTCGTAAGTTCAATGGCCGGTACTTATCAACCCGGCAGTTACTTCCCCGTCACCATTACCGTGATGCCCGCCGCTGATGTGTCGGCGTATAACTTGGAAGATACGCCTCCAACCGGCTGGGCGGTTGCCAGCATCACCGGAGGAGGGGCCTTCGACGCCGACTCCGGCAAGGTCAGATGGGGACCTTTTGCCGATGGCAAGACACGAATTTTGATGTACTTGGTTACACCGCCGTCCGGCGCCGTTGGCACCGTTGCCTTCCAGGGAAGCGCAACCTTCGACGGCAGCGACGAAATACCGATTATCGGGCAACGACAAACCACCAGGCAACCCTATCAAGTGCCTTCTTTGTCGGTGAATGCCTATGCCGGTTTGACGGTCACCGGCACAGTCGGCCAAACAAATCTCATTCAATATGTGACCGACCTGAACGAAACGAACAATTGGATTACCCTGACTACTTTGATAATGACCAACACATCCCACTTGTGGTTCGATCCTGCCTCCGCAACTGCTCCCAGGCGGTTTTATCGAGTGATCCCTTCCCCGTAACCGGGACACACCGGGGCGGCCGGGGACTTTTAAGGCTGCAGGCCGTGTACCCTCCGCGGCGAGAGGTTGGCGTTTCAAGGGAGCTGCGAAATATCCGGGCTGCGCAAGCCCGGCCCGCCAACCCCAAGCTGCGCCGGTTGCTATTCAATCCGCGGGAAAGCCGAAATCCGCAATCGAGCGCAACCCATCGGGATCAAGGTGATGCTTTCGGTTGGCTTCTCCGACATTGTCTCGCTTGTGGGAACCGAACCGACAAACCCGTTGGGCTCCTGTTTCCACTCGGGAATGCGCTTTCCTTGCGCGTGCAGAAGAACAGGCGCGTTTTCCACCGTGAACGGTTGCGAAGCTAATGGCCCGGACTTTTTGATGACGGTGAACGAAGCCTCGGGTTCCTGCGAGTTCAGGACCAGGCCGTAATTCCATGGCGTCGTCGGAAACACCTCGAAGGCCGGCCATCGATCCGTCCCTCCCCAGCGCTGCCATCGTTCCCCAATCTCCAATGAATAGGCCAAGGGACCGCGATAGACCGAAACGGCGTCCCGATTCTTGGCCCATTGCCGGATGCGCACCTTCATCGGCAATTGCAAACGGACCCGGTCGTGGCTTTGCCACTTTCGTTCCAGAACCAGCCATCCCTTGGATTCGCCCGGGACTTCCAGGGAAGTCCCGTTCACTGATACCTTGGGTTTTTCGCACCACCCAGGGACGCGAAGCATGAGTGGAAACCGCTCTGGTCGAGAAACCGTAAAAGACAAGTCAATCGCTTCATCAAAGGGATAGTCGGTAACCTCCTCGATCTCGACGGTGGCGCCGTTGCCCGCCTTTGCCGTTACCCGGCAAGGCGCGTAGAGCATCGCCGCCAGGCCATTACCGGTGGTGGCCATCCACAGGTGTTCAGCGAAATAGGGCCAACCGAAGGCGACGTTATGCTGGCAGCAGCGATATTCATGCGGATTATAAGAAAGCATATCGCCTCCATTCTGCACAAGAGGCGCCTTGCTGGTCCGGTCCAACTGGATCATGTTGGGCGCTGTCAGATAGTGTAGTCCTTCCAGATCGGGCGTCATGGAGGCTGGGAGCGAGTTGAAAGCGATATCCTCGCAGCGATCCGCGTAAATCGTCTCGCCTGTAATCGCCGCCAGCATCTCGTCGCTATACATGAACTCGACCATCGAACAGGTCTCCGCTCCTTGCCGGGGACCCGCAAAGCCGGGGCGGCAATTCTCATCGGCCCCGAACATCCCGCCCGGCACTTGGCCGTAGAGGCCCATGATCGTGTCGTAATTGCGGTCGCTTGCTTTCCGGTCTTGGGGATCGTGCGATTGCATGAAGTACTGGGCCGGTTCACGAAAGCCTTGGCACAGATTCACACCGTGCCATGTGGGTATGCCACCGAACCAATCGGCGGTGTGTTCATGGTTGGTGCGAGCCAGGCCCAATAGCCAAGACTCACCGGTTCGATTATACAACCAGTAAATACTGTCAAGTTGGTCGCCTCCGCGCCATTTCTGCCAATTATCCGGCAGGAATCGCCCGACCGGAATAGTGGTTACCCAGTGGAAGTACCGGGTCATGAAAGGCAGTATCCGGACGTCGCCTGTCGCCTCGTAATACGTGCGCAGGGCGTATAGCGCAATCATGTTCGGCCACAGGTCCGGTGTTTGATAATTGGCCTGCGGCCCAAAATACCCGTTGGTTCGCTGGCTGGCCAGGATGGCATCGATCCACTTCTTCGCATCGCCGATGATCCGCTGGTCCGCCAACACGTATCCGAGATCGGTGAATCCCTTCAGCCAGTACGGCAATTCCTCCCAGCCAAATTGCCCCTCGCCAGTCGGGCTGGACCATGCGCTGCCCTTGAACTGGCACCATTGGCTGATTTCATCAAGCCGTCCGCTGAAGCCGTCTGCCATCCGTTCCAACTGATAACGCAGCCATCCCTCGGGCCGGATGCATCCTGTCGGCAGTTTGACCAACGGACTGGGCAAGAGCGGTGCGCGGTTGCCGGGATAATACTCGTTGTTTTCCGACGTTATCGGCAGCTTGGCGGCGCTTAACTCGGTCTTATCCTGGGATTCCACCCGGGTGCTTACGACGAGCAGGCCGCTCATGATCAAGCCGCACCAAACGATACCAAATTCCAGACTGTGCCAGTTCTTTGACATGGGCGTTCTCCTTCAAAGTTTTGACTTGATTGAATAGCTAAATATTGGATACCAGGGACATCATTCCTATCCGGCCTGGACAAGTCAAGGCTTCTTGTTTATTCGGTCACAAATGCGCCTCGAGGCGGAATCGCATGAAGAGGTTCATGCCCGAAAGCTCGCAGCAACATCATCCCGCTCCGTCTCCCCCATCGCCCTTAGCAGATTCGCGGCAATTGCTCGCCACTGAGCCGGTCAAGGAACCTTCGGGTGCCAATGGCGCTGGTGAGGGTAACCATGCCAGCGTACTCGTCGCTCACCTGGCCGATCCGCGATGCTCCCGCCCCAAGCGCGTCTTCGTGCATTATCTCGAGGGTGCGGTCCGTGTCCGCCGGCGGCACCAACACCACGAACCGCCCTTCGTTGGCCACGTAAAGCGGGTCCAGGCCCAGCATTTCACAGGCGCCCTCGACCTCCGGATGCACGGAAATCGCCCGGCCCTCGAGATGAATGCCCAACCGGCTCGCCTCCGCAATCTCGACCAGCGCGCTCGCCAATCCTCCCCGAGTGAGATCGCGCATGCAGTGAATCCGAATGCCCGCATGCAACATCTTCATGACCAGGCCGGCTACGGCCGCACAATCGCTTTGGATGGTGCTCTCGAACGAAAGCCCCTCCCGGGCGGCCATGATCGCAATCCCGTGACGGCCCAGGTCGCCGCTGAGCAATACGACGTCTCCGGTCCGAACGCTGCCCGGCGCGATGACCAACTCATGTTCGATCAAACCGATCCCAGCCGTATTGATGAAAACGGAGTCGCCCTTTCCCTTGTCAACAACCTTGGTGTCGCCGGTGACGATCTGGACCCGCGCCGCCGCCGCGGATTCTTTCATCGATTGGGCAATGCGCTCGAGCGTTTCCATGCGTAGACCCTCTTCGAGGATGAACCCACAGCTCAGGTAGAGCGGACGGGCACCGCACATTGCCAGGTCGTTCACGGTGCCATTCACCGCCAGGCTCCCAATGTCCCCCCCGGGAAAAAAGAGCGGCTTAACCACGTATGAATCAGTGGTGAAGGCGATCCTGGTTTGATTAAGCGCAAAAACGGCGCCGTCGTGCCTTGTCTCCAGGAGCGGATTCGAGAAAGCGGCAAGAAAAACCTTCTCGATGAGTTGGCTCATCAACTTGCCGCCACCCCCGTGAGCCAGTAGCACCTGCGGGTACTGGCTTAAGGGGATGGGACACGCCGGACCGCTTGCCATGGCGTCGCTTGGGTCATTTTTCATTATGCACTCTTTATGTCGGCGCCATGGC
>JAMCZD010000285.1:2910-6372 GCA_023473405.1 Candidatus Omnitrophota bacterium | reverse complement strand
CCCCATCAACAACAACAACGCTGCGCTATTGGGAAAAATGGCTCACGGCGGTGCTTACGCAGGCTGGGAATTCCACGTTGGCACAGTTCCCGAGGCGGCTCCCGGTCTGCTCAATGTCTGGCTCATCAATACGTGGGGTTCGAGCTACATTCAAGTTGTGGCCACGAACATTGTCCTCGACGATACCTGGCATCATGTCGCCTTTACTTACGACGGCTCCGGCTCGGCGGCGGGGGTGAGGATTTACGTGGATGGCGAGGACGCAACCGGCAATGCCGACGATAGCAACTTTGTGGATACGCTTTCGGGGGCGATCCTCAGTGATGCCTCCATGACCATCGGCTCCCGAGACAACGGTTCGGCGCACTTCTTCACCGGGGCGATTCGCGAGGCCGCGGTGTGGGACACCACGCTCACCCCGGAGAACATCCGGTACGTCTACGCGCACGGCTTGGAACTTCCGCAGTCCATCCGCCTGACGGACGCCCGTTTCACGCCGCCGTCCACGTTCAGCTTCGATTGGAACAGCACTGTGGGGACGAGCTATCGCATCGAAAGTTCAACCAACCTCCTCGATTGGAGTAGTGTAGAAGAGAACTATCCCCAAGGCGGAGCCACGGGTAACGTCACCGGTTATACCAACGCCGTTCCAACACAACCGGCGCTTTACTTCCGCGTTCGGCCCGCGCCCTGAAGCCGCCGGCAAGAAGCTGAATTATCGAGACATGAATACGCGACTGCAACACGAGATTCGACTGAATCCTTCAAACGGGGTGGGGAACCTATGGCTTTACTACTGTGCGGTCGGAGGGGCGAGGCGCCGCGCCTTCACGCTCATCGAACTACTGGTCGTCATAGCCATCATCGCCATTTTGGCCTCCATGTTGCTGCCCTCGCTTTCCCGGGCAAAGGAACAGTCCAAAATAACCAAATGCGCGAACAATCTTCGCCAGGTAGGAATTGCATGCCAGATGTACGCTGACGACAACGAGGACCGATTGCCCGTGGAGGCACCCAAAGGGAGTTGGCCGTGGGACATGGATTGCACGGTCATCGACGCGCTTCTGCGAGAAGGATTCCAGCGCCATATCCTCTTTTGTCCGTCGCAAGCGGAGTTTGACGACGACACGGTCTGGGATTTCGCCACCCCCAATTTCCGGGTTATCGGCTATACGCCGACGTTCAAATACACACCTCGGTTGGTAAGCACCAACTGGAATGAACGCATGACCCCTACTAGCATTCGCGTGGGCGGCAAAAGTATTCTCCCGAGTCCCACTGACCGGGAGTTGTTTGCGGACGCGACGCTTTCGCGGGAAAACAATTTTAAGGAAATAGTCGGGGGTTGGGTGGTCAACGGCCAGTTGAAAGCCAACCGCACGTCGCACCTGAACGGTTCGCAACCTGCCGGTGGCAACGTTGTTTACCTCGATGGTCATGCCAGCTGGAAAAAATTCGACCGGATGTCGCTTCGGACGATGGGGGACCCCAGCTTCTGGTATTGATCCGAAGTAGTAGAGGCTCGATTCTCCAGGTCTGCACCGTGACTCATCGGGAACGTATGCGCAACTCGCTGTGGCGTCAACCGCTTGATTGGTTGCCGACCCAGATCAATTACACCGGCGCGATGGGAAAGAGACTGGCGGCGCACTTTGATGTCCCGCTGTCCCAAGTGCCGGCACGGTTGGACAACCATCTGCTCCGCCTGGACCTCACCCATTCCCGGCGCCTGAGCACAGACGGCAATATCTCTTACGATTGGTGGGGCGCCGGTTGGGATACTCAGACTGAGGGCTATTGGCATGCCTTCGCGCCGCTCGCCGCCGCGCCAGACTTAGCCGACTTTCCCTGGCCCGATCCGCTTGAACCCGGTTTGTTGGACGATGCCGCCGACGCGCTCGCCCAGGACGGGGACGAACATTTCTCGGCTCCGAATCTCGGGATGTGCCTGTTTGAGCGTGCCTGGTCGCTTCGGGGCTTTGATGTGTTGCTTATGGACCTGGTGGACAGGCCGGGGTGGGTTGAGGAATTGTTGGAACGTATCACAGTCATCCAGGTGAACCTGGCGAAACGGTTCGTTGCCCTCGGAGTGGACGGCGGCTACTTTGGCGACGATTACGGTGCCCAGCGCTGGATGCTGTTTTCTCCCACGACCTGGCGGCGCCTATTCAAACCGCGCCTGGCACGAATGTTCACCGTGTTCCGTGATGCCGGGCTACCGGTTATTCTACACTCCGACGGCGACATCTGGGCTATCCTGCCGGACCTGGTGGACATTGGTTTAACGGCGTTGAATCCGGTGCAACCCGAGGTGTTGGACCACACCCGTTTGCAGCGCGAGTTCGGCCGGGACTTGGCTTTTTATGGGGGCATATCCACGCAGACGGTCCTGCCGGCCGGCACAGCCGCCCAAGTCCAGGAAGCAACGGCGGCATGCATGCGCACGTTGGCACCCGGCGGTACAGGGTTGATTCTCGGCCCTTCGCACCGGATGCAGTCGGATATCCCGATTGAAAACGTGGAGGCGATGCGGGGCGCATTTCCGCGATCAATGCCCATTGCCCAAATATAAAAAGCGCCGGTAACTCGGATACCTCCACCTCATGATGAATATGAAGTTAACTGAGCCCTCACTTAGGGACCACCCTCAACAGCCATCTTCTACCGGGCCACAAAACCGGTTTGAGTCTGACTCCGCGCCGCCGCAGCGCCGATTGTTGATGACCCAAGCCTTTTCGGAACGTTTCGGCGGGGCCCCGGCGGTTTGGGCGCGCGCACCCGGCCGTGTCGATTTGATGGGAAGTCACACTGACTACAATCTGGGTCGTGTCCTCACCATGCCCATCGGGCGCGATGTCTGGATCGCCGCCCGCCCACGGTCCGATGGAACGGTCCGGCTCTATTCCATGGACTTGGAGGACACGACCGACTTCGACACCGCCAAACCGGTGCGCGACGCTCAGCAGAAGTGGGGCAACTACGTGCGGGGCGTGGCATCGGTGCTGATGGCCGAGGGATTCGCATTGACGGGTTTCGACGGCGTGCTTAATGGCACCGTGCCTATGGGCAGCGGGTTGGGTTCATCGGCGGCGCTGGAATGCGTTGTCGCTGTTGTTTTCGAGGCGCTAGGCGGCTGGGAACTCGATTCGATTAGGAAGGCGCTGCTTTGCCAGAAGGCCGAGCACCAGTTCGTTGGTGTCAATTGCGGCATCCTCGATCAATATACTTCGTGCGTCGGGAAAGCTGGGTGCGCCTTGCTGCTGGATTGCCGCGATCTATCCAGCCGCGCCATAAGGCTGGCGCCGGGGATTCAGGTGGTCATCTGCGACACAAAATCCAAGCGCGAACTGGCTGGTTCGGAATATGGCACGCGCCGCGCCCAGTGTGAAGCCGGTGCCCGGCGATTGGGTGTGCAGGCGTTGCGCGAGGCCACGCTGGAGCAATTGGAGACAGTTAGTCATC
>JAMCZD010000285.1:0-2900 GCA_023473405.1 Candidatus Omnitrophota bacterium | reverse complement strand
ATAAACTTCATCCTCCGTTGCCCGATGAAGTCGCACGGCGCTGCCGGTTTATTGTTGAGGAAGACCAACGCGTCTCCGAATTGGCCGAGGCGTTGGGCTCCGGCCAGCGCGAGGACATCCGCCGCTTGTGTGCCGGATCGTACGACGGGGCCATGAAACTCTATGAGATCGGCACTCCCGCAATGGAGACCATGATGGGGGCGATGCTGGCCGCTCCGGGCGTCATCGGCGCGCGCCAGGCCGGGGCGGGCTTCGGGGGATGCATGGTGGCTTTGGTCGAACAACCCGCAGCCGAAGCTTTTGCTCAGTCCGTCCGTCAGGCATACTACCAGGCCACTGGTGTCCAACCGGAAATTTACCCCGTGCGAGCTGCGGCGGGCGCCGGTTTGCTCGAGGCCTGAGCATGGAATGAGCCTTTATTATGAGTTGAAATGAACCCGATTTGTCGGTCTTTAAATGTCGATCTTATGAGTCACAGCACCCTTCACCGAACCATGTCGTTGTGGTTCCTGACCGTATTTTCGCTCTCGGCCGCCACCGAGCCGTTGCGTCCACCCGCCGTTCCCCTGGTCACGCACGATCCATATTTTAGCATCTGGTCACCCGCCGACAAGTTGACGGATGCCGATACCGTCCACTGGACCGGGAAGCCACATCGGCTCACCAGTCTCGTGCGCATCGATGGCAAGACATTCCGCATCATGGGCAACGAGCCAGTCGGTGTCCCCGTTCTACCGCAGACCGGTCTCGATGTGACTCCCACGCGGACGGTCTACAGCTTCAACGGCCAGGGCGTGCAGGTGGCGCTCACCTTCATGACGCCAAAGCTGCCGGCTGATCTCGTGGTCTGCTCGAGACCGGTGACATACCTGTCGTGGATGGCCCAAGGGACGGACGGGAACCGTCATGAGGTCCAAATTTACTTCGACGCCTCAGCCGAGCTAGCGGTCAACGACCCGAGCCAACAGGTGATATGGAGCGATGAGAAAATCGGCGATCTGGCTGCCCTCAAGTTGGGGTCCAAGGACCAGCCCGTCCTGGCCAAGAAAGGCGACGACCTCCGAATCGACTGGGGCTACCTCTACGTTGCGGCGCCGGAGTCGGAGTCCCCGTTCAGCGTTATTGACTCGGCAAGTCCGTGCCGGAGTGATTTTGCCGCCAATGGCGCCATAGCGATTGGCCGGACAACGCCAACTCAACCAGCCGCGGCGAGTGTGCCGTCGGCTGTCTTCGCCTTCAATCTCGGTGCTGTCGAAACGAATCCGGTTTCCCGCTGGCTCATGCTTGCCTTTGACGATGAGTTCTCGATCAAGTATTTCGGTCAAAACCTCAGGCCCTACTGGCGCCGCAACGGTGATGACGCAGCGGTGTTGCTCGAGAAAGCGGCCGCGGATTATGGATCACTCGAGGGACGCTGCGAGCGGTTCGATTCCGAGTTGATGGATGACCTTCGCAAAGTCGGCGGCGCCAAGTATGCCCAACTTTGCGCGCTGGCCTACCGTCAGACCTTCGCCGGAAACAAAATCTGCGCCGACGCCAACGGCCAGCCGCTCATGTTCCCCAAAGAGAATTTCTCCAACGGCTGCATCGGGACAGTGGATGTGCTCTTCCCGCAGGCGCCGTTCTTTCTCGTCTTCAGCCCCGCGCTGACCAAGGCGATGCTAGTACCCATCCTCGATTACGCCGCGTCCCCCGCCTGGCCCTACGGCTACGCGCCGCACGACCTGGGAACCTATCCGCATGCCACCGGCCAGGTCTATGGCATGGGCGGCGGAGATGGCGACCGTATGCCGGTCGAAGAGAGCGGCAACATGCTTATCATGATGGCCGCACTCGAGAGGGCCGAAGGCAACGTCGATTTGGCGAAGAGATATTGGCCGATGCTCACCCGGTGGGCCGATTACCTCGTGCGAGATGGACTCGATCCCACGAACCAGCTTTGCTCAGCCGATATGTTCGGGCACCTGCCCCGCAACGCCAACCTCGCCCTCAAAGCGATCATTGGCATTGGTGGATACGCCCAGTTGTGCACGATGGCCGGTCATTCGGACGATGCCCGGAAATACGCGGCCATCGCACATGACTACGCGGCCAAGTGGCAGCAAATGGCCAAAGACACGGGTCACACGCGTCTCGCGTATGACCAACCCGGCACCTGGAGCATGAAGCACAACTTGGTCTGGGACCGCGTGCTGGGCTTGAATCTATTCCCCGCTTCCATTGGTGACACCGAGATCGCCTGGTACTTGAAAGTCCAGAACCAGTACGGCCTCCCGGTCGACAATCGCACCGACACCAGCCTCATTGACTGGGCGCTGTGGAGCATTGCCCTGGCGCGTAATAACACCGACTTCCAGGCGCTTTTTGAACCTATCTGGCGTTATGCGGATGAAACGCCGACGCGCGTGCCGCTCTCGGACTGGTTCGTCACTACCAATGCGAGCCGAAGGGGCTTCCAGGCCCGGCCGGTCGTTGGCGGCATTTTCATCAAATTGCTCGCTGATACTGAAACCTGGTATAAGTGGTTCAGGCAAGGCTCCGACACCTCCGGTCCGTGGGCGCCATTTCCATTTTCCGGGCCAACGAGAGAAGTCGCTCCTACTGCCAGGACCGGCAAGGTGATATGGCGTTGCACTCTCAAGAAACCCGGCAGCGACTGGTTCCAACCTGGCTTCGACGATTCGTCCTGGCAAGAAGGTCCTGCCGGCTTCGGCACCCGTGGCACGCCCGGGGCCATCATCGGCACCGAGTGGGATACCACCGATATTTGGTTGCGCCGGGAATTCTCCCTGCCCGATCGGAGTCTGAATGACCCGCATCTTGTCGTTCACTATGACGAAGCGCCCGAGATTTACTTCAATGGCGTGCTGGCGGCGAAGCTGGTTCGTGGGATCGAGTCC
>JAMCZD010000194.1 GCA_023473405.1 Candidatus Omnitrophota bacterium | reverse complement strand
CCTGGTGCATGTCCAATTCCGGGAGGCGTTTCTCCTTTTCGATCCGTCCGTCCAGGCTGCCGCAATCGGCCAGTTCCATCACGAGGAACCGATATTCCTCAAATTTCTCGAACGCGTAGATGTGAATGATATTGGTGTGATTAAGGGCCGCCCCGGAGCGCGCTTCACGGCAAAAAGCCTCCAAGGCCTGCGTGTCGTTGGCCAGCTCGGGTTTCATCAGCTTGACGGCAACCTCCCGATCGAGAGTCGTGTCATATGCCCGATACACCGTGCCCATTCCTCCCGCGCCAATCACCGCTCGCAATTCGAATTGGCGGAGCATCAACGGCATCATGATGGGGTAGCCGCAACGGCTGCAAACAACAGTTCCCAGCGGCGGTATGTCAGGTGAAATAAAATTCTTCACGCCGCATCCGCAGCAGGCCACCATTCGTAATGGTTTGTGCTCTTGGTATGGCTCCGTAGTCACAACTCCAGCATAACATCTCTCCCTTCGCCGACAAGACCCGATATCGCTCAGCAATTCAAATACGAGCCTTGCATGCCTGGATTTGCGTGCCTTGCCGAACCGGCGGAAATGCCGGCCCTACCCGCGAAGGCCTTGGGCCAACGATTTTTTCCTTTGACACGCGGCGGAAGAAGCTGGATGTTTTTTGCTATAGAGCCGAGCAATAAATGTTGTGATAATCCTCCCGCCGGTGATGCTCACAGGCGCGACATCCGATGAGCAGTCAGCGAGATCGATAAGGCGGCTCGTGAGCGACAGTGAGAGAGAATGAAATGAAAGCTTCAGCGCAAAAGGTTCCAACCCGTTTTACCGCGGAAACGATGTATGAGGTACCCATTCCCGTCGTCTCCGTCGCATGGTTGCCCGGATCGACGGCGCAGGAGATCGAGCGTTTCAAAACACGGCTGTTGTGCCAGATGTTCAATGAGCCGGAAAACGCCGCTCTCCATCAATCGCTGCAACTGGCAGCGGAGGAAGCCGCCTCGCTGGCGTGGTTAACCCCGTTCCCGCTCCTGGTGCTGCCAATTTTGCTGGACGAAAAGGTCCAGGTTGCTCGCGCGCAAGCCGCCCGCCAGGAGCGCATACGCCGTCGCAGCCAGGTCATTTTCGCTCACTCAATCCAGGGGGATTGAGTTCATTCAAGGAGCGCGGATGCCTTCATTCGCGCGTGGATCCAGGAATGATGGTCGAACTGGCGTTCGATCCTACCTTAGCGATGTGTTTTGAACTCAAGGACCGACGAGGCGGGCGCGATAGAATCGATAACTAAAGGCCGGAGCCGTTGAATCGAGAAAGAGGAACGTTCCATCGCTCCCGGTGCGATTGGTTGCGAGCACGCTCCAACTCATCAGGTCCGTCGAGGCCTCGATGGCGTAGCTGACGTTGGTCTGGCCGGCCAGGCTCAGGAGGAAATCCCCTTGGGCGCTCCCACTATGAATGAGGCCGATCGCATCCAGGCTGGGGGAGAGTGGAGGAGCGGGCGTTCCCGTGATTTCCGTGACCTGGTAATTGTCGAATACCATGTAGTTATTCCCGGGAGACCCCGGGGCGCGCACGACCCACACCGCGTCAATGTCTCCCAAATTCAACGGTGCGCCCACGGTGGTCATCGGTTGAGCAGTGACCAGTGGCTTGCCGCTCAAAGTGGCGCTCCAGAGATTGCTCGTAAAGTTCATATCGACCAGCAGCGTGTAGATTATTGAATTGGTGAAAGCTGCCCCTGTGGAAACAAAACCCGCCCCGTTGTCCAGCCCGTAGGAGACTGTCAGGCTGGAGTTGTCAAAGTCCACGCTGAAAAGACGATCCGCGTTTGTGTTGTAAATGCTCCATCGGAAATCATCATAATGCTGATTGGTGGAATCGAAAATGGCCATCAAGACCGAGAATTGGACATGCACCAGGGTATTGGTGGGGGGGACAAAATCAATCGGGTGCCACACGTTCAGCGTGTCGTTGGTACCTTCCGGTGGTGAAAATCCAATGAAGGCCTGTTGTCCCAAATCGGGGAAGAAATTGGTTACCAGCCCATTGCCGCCCGAGCCTGCCCCCACCCAGCCGTTCTGACCGATCAAGGTGAAATTGATATCGTACGCCGGGGCCGAAAAATCGGCCGAATACAGCACCACCGGTGCATTGGTCTGAGCCCGAGCCCCCGTTTGATTCCAGTCGCCGATCACCGCCCAAAAGATGCTCCCGGCCAATAAGCGTAGTAGTGCGTTATTGTTCATACAATGTGTATTGCTTAAAGTTTGGTCCCCGCTCTCCGGCGCATTAAGATGCCCCTTGTATTATAGGCTTCCCTTCTATTGTTGCTCTAAGGTCGCTTCCCTGGTCCCTTTATCTGCGTCGCTGGTCACCGCCCGGGCTAGGCGCCCGAGCCGGTTCCGGTGCGCTCCTGACGGGCGCTGATACCGTCCGTTCCGATGCCGACACCGTCCTTGGCGAGACTGATGGCCTCGAAGGCGCGCCCGACGGATAAGTCATTGATTGAATACTCACTGACGGTGAAGGGGTGCCGCGCGACGAAGCGGGTGGTGAATAGACCGGCGCGGCCTGCACCGGGGAAAAAGCCGAAGACGGCGCCGAACGCTGCTCGGTCCTGACTGGCGCGACGGGAAAAGAAGGCGACCGCGACGGCGCCGAATTCACAACTGTGGGCGCCTGGGGGCGTTCGACAGGATAGTTCGGCACTGGAGAGACGCTCGGTCGAGCCGTTGGCGGATCGATCCGCGGCGAGCGGCTCGACCTTGTAAAAGAAGAATAGGACGGTTGGCGAGCGGGGATGGAGACCGGCTCGCTGGGTCGTGTGGACGAAGAGATGGCTGATGGCGTTGACCGGGTGGAGGTCCGCGGTTGATAGACGGGCTGGATGGAAGGCGACGATCTTTGAAAAATCTGTGGCTCCGGCGGGCTGCTGGGCGCAGGGGTGAGGATTCGATTTCCCGCGGGCAAGCTTGAGGCCGGGCGTGTGGTTATCCAGGTCGGCCCGGAAGTCCGCGGATCAAGCGGGGTTCGAGTGAGATTGGGGAGAGTGGGCAAGTTGGAAACCGGTTGTTTGCCAAGTTCCGGCCTGCGCGATGCGGATGCTGAAACCGGTGATGAACTGGTCCTGGTTGGAGCAGGGGCGGAGGTGATTTTGGTGATCGGCACGCCACCCCTCTCGGCCCGGTTATCCACTTGTGGCGCGGACGCGCTCGGCCGCGCTAATTGTGGTGTTAGCTGATTCGAAAGTGGCTGACGGCTGGAACCCGGAACTCCACTCGCCTGGGCATCGGCCTGCTTTTGGCTTAGCGCCGCGCCTGTGGGCCGATCAGTAATGGCCATGCTCGCCGTCTGCGGACGCAACCCCTGTTTTCCCTTTGGGTCAGTCAAGGCCGACATTGCAGGCGGGGCTGACTGTGGTTGAGGCCGGTAAATCACCAAGCCGTTCCCATCCTTTTCCAATCGGTCCGGCAAGACACTTTTGCCGGCAGCCGCCGGAGGTAATTCACGGAGGTTCACCTTGCGAATCTCATTCCGCGACAAGCTGGAGATATGCTCCCGGCTGATCCCTTCGTTAATGATGCTGTGGTTCGGTCCGCGGAAATAATGATTGATCACGGTGGTCTGATCAAAACACGATTTGACCTTGTGGAAGGGCAAGCGATGCTCCCGCCAGTTCCAGTCGCTGAAGTATCGATAGGAGACAAACGAAAAACAATCCGCACCCAAACCGAAACCAAAGCCGGCGCTGATCCCGGCGCCGTAAAAGGTGAGACCCACCCCGTTAAACCATGCGCCGGGCGGCAAGGGGGCCCACCCGCAATACAAAGGAGAACGCCGCCAAACCACCCAGGACGGTCCCCAGCAAGTGTCCGGATACCAGACCCATCCGCATCGCGGATACCGGAACCAGCGTCCATAATGAAACGGAGCCCATCCCCAGGAATAATCCGACTGCCAATACCACCCCGAATCAGTATAGAGCCATCGACCGCGGTCGCAGTATGGATTCCAGTACGGGTCCAACTGCTCCACCGTCGGTTGCCAGCACCAGCCGTATTCGGGCAGATCAATCCAACTGCCGTACGGCGAAAGCGTGCTGTAAAAGTAATTGATGGTGACTGGCTGCGGCTCGATGGGATAAGCCGCGTATGCGGTCGAGGCGGCATCAACCGGGACCGGCGCCGGAGAGGCGTAATTATCAATCGCCGTTGCCGGAGTGCCGACGGCCGGAACCTCCCCCGCCTGAGGCGCGGGCGCCGCCGCCTCGGTCGCCGTATCTTGTCCGGCCGGTTGATTCGTCACCACCGCCGATGCGGTCCCGGCTTCAGTTGTGGTCGAAGGCGTTGCTTCTGTCGTTTGGCGCAACGAACGATCATGATCGAGCATGGCATTGACCACGCGCGACGAAAGGCCGATGTCATTGAGATAAATGATTTCTTCGGCGCTGGGATTAAAAGCGACGGCGGTGCTGTTTATGTAGTCGACGATCACCGATTCATCAACGCCGGCCTGGGCCAACTTGATGATCTCAGCCACGCCGGGCGATGTATTTACAGGGACGGGATCGATTCGGTTGAGCGATTCAACGTCCACCTCGGCGGGGTCGGGGGTGTTGGTGGCGGCTGCGTCGTTCGTGGCGCTCGCGGCATCCGGGCTGGAGGTTTGGCTGGCGCAACCGTTTGCCAGCATCATCAGCCCCAGCAACAGTGTTAACGGCGCTCCTTTTATCCAGGTTTGAGTCTTCATACTCTTTTCCGTATGCTCCGGGGCATTGATTCACTTCGTCGCGACCGGCGGCCTTTGCTCTCCCGCTCGAATCCCAGCTCGCGTGGCATTTGGCCGGCGGCTTTGCATTCGCCGTTTTTTACCCTCGACTTCCTGGTTCCAGTGGCTTTGCATTTTCGGGTGAAGCTCACCATCTGCAATCCGCAACCAGCCAAGCAGTGAACTGTACAGATTGACTGCTCCACCCGCAACCGTATTCAATGGGAACGCGGCTTTTTCTCGAGCCCGACTTGCGGTGTGCCCGAGAATAGCGGTTCTCATCATAAAACTCCCCTTTCACTTCGTATCTCACATTGTCCCTTCGACCGCTTGGAAAACCAATGGCCAAGTGAAGGACAAAGTCCGAGACGCGACCTAATGAGAATTGCCGGCTGGAAAATAGCCTTGCGGGGCTGGGCATCCGCGCTCAAACTATTCTGGCTGAGCCGGTGGAGAGATGGCTGAGTGGTTTAAAGCACACGCCTGGAGAGCGTGGGTGCCTAAACAGCACCGGGGGTTCGAATCCCCCTCTCTCCGCCAGTTTCATAACTCACAAAAACGATCCGGGGGGGTGAGTTTTGGGGTTTGCCGAGTCGAAAAACAAAACACCGCATACTCCTTTTTCTGTTCGAAGTGCTCCAAATTTTTCATTGAATAATAATGAATTAAATTGGAAGCCCAGACTCAAGCGGAAAGCACTTCAACCATCCGTGAAAATCACACGCGGGGTTGGGCGAAGCCGGACCAGACCATCGGGTCGCCTTTACTTGGTGGATTTTTCCAAATGTCCGCCAAAACCGTAGCGCATGGCCGAGAGCAGCTTGTCCTGAAAATCCGCGTCGCCGCGCGAACTGAAGCGCGCATAAAGCGCCGTGGTCAGCACCGGCGCAGGCACGCCTTCATCAATGGCCGCCTTGATCGTCCAGCGGCCTTCGCCCGAATCGGAGACGCGCCCGGCGAACTTCTCAAGTGCGGAATCCTTTGCCAACTCATCCGCCGTCAAGTCGAGCAGCCACGAGGCGATCACGCTGCCGCGCCGCCAGACCTCGGAGATGTCGGCGAGGTTGAGGTCGTATTGATAAAGTTCAGGATCGCGCAACGGCGTGGTCTCCGCATTGCTTTCGCCTTGTTGTTTGCCGATGTTTGCACCGCGCAAAACGCCCAAGCCTTCGGCATAGGCGGCCATTATTCCGTATTCGATGCCGTTGTGAACCATCTTGACGAAATGCCCCGCACCGTTCGGGCCACAGTGCAGATAGCCTTGCTCGGAAGTGCCGCCAAGCTTCTCGCGTCCGGGCGTGCGAACGACGTTGCCGATACCCGGTGCCAGCGTGGCAAAAATGGGATCGAGGTGTTGAACCACCATTGGATCGCCACCGATCATCATACAATAACCGCGTTCAAAGCCCCACACACCGCCGCTGGTGCCGACATCCACATAATGAATGCCTTTCGGGGCGAGTTCTTTCGCGCGCCGTATGTCATCTATGTAATAGGAATTGCCGCCGTCAATGAGCGTGTCGCCGGCTTCGAGCAGCGGCACAAGGTCGGCGATGGTGTTATCCACCACGGCCGCCGGCACCATCAGCCAGACAGCGCGCGGCTTGTCCAGTTTTTTGACC
>JAMCZD010000378.1:416-6381 GCA_023473405.1 Candidatus Omnitrophota bacterium | reverse complement strand
CCGGACCGGTCAGGATTTGATGGAGCAGGGGATTGTCATCGAACAGCAGGCCCCGGGTGAGCTCGTCTACCTTAACCTCCCGAACCGGCCCGGAAGCGGCACCGATACGGAGCCGCCGCTGGCACCCGGACGCGTCCTGGCGCGCCGTGAGAGTAATATCGGCTACCTGGGCGTTGGGATATATTGGTCGCCAGGCTCGGATAATAATTGGATCAGCTATTATGAGGTTCGCCGGGGCGCGCAAGTCCTGGGCAAGGTAAGTTATGGGACTTATTTCTTCGATCATTTCCCCGGTTGGAACCCAACGGCTGATTACGCCGTTCGAACTATCGACGGCGATGGCAACGCAAGCCCATGGATGTCCTCGCAGACCATGCCCGACGAACCGCTCGTCGCTTCGGCCCTCGGCGCCCACTTTTCCGACCAAGGACGTGAAGGCTGGCGCTCGGAAACGACTACTGACAACGAGACCTTTACTCCAATGACTTTCATCCCGCCCGTCAAAGACCCAGCCGGTAATTCCGGCGGCACGGGAAAACAAATTGGCGGTGTGGAAGGCTATTGGGAAGGCGCCGGCACCGCCAGAACTGGCCGCGGATGGCAGCAGGCCTCGACTTCAGCCAGATGCGTGCGCTCCTGGACGGCCCCCATGGCCGGCCATGTCCGGATCATCGGACGCGCCGCGAAGGAGTATTACCGCCGCAAGTTGGGCGGACCGCTCCAGGTGTGCATCCTCCACAATGACCGCCAGATTTGGCCTGCCGAGGACTGGGCTGTGGTTCCTGTCGACGATTTGCATGGCGTGTCACACGATATCAGCATCGGTGTCGCTTATGGCGATTGCATTCGCTTCGTTCTCGATTCCGGCAATTCACCCGAAAACGACGTCATCGCGTGGATGCCAAGAATCGTCTATGACACCCCGGAACCGGTCGATCCGAGTCCAACAGTAGTACGCATCCTCTGCGGGTCGGCTGAACCTTACGTTGATTCTCTGGGTGTTACTTGGCCTGCCGACCGGTTTTTTAGCGGCGGAACGCCTATGTCCACCACCAACTCGATTCTGGTCAGCCCGTCTCTACTCTCCGACGCCGCCCTCTACCGATTTGGACGGCAAGGGAACGACTTTACCTATTCGATACCGGTGAAGCCGGGTCTTTATACGGTGCGTTTGAAATTCGCCGAGCCCGAGTACCAATGGTTCTTCCAACGCCCTTTCAACCTCTCGATCAACGGACGCCAAGTCATGCGCAACGCCGATATTTGCCAATCAGCCCGTGGCTGGCGGCGCGCTCACGATCGCATCTTTCGTTACGTCGTTCCCGACGGGGAAGGACGCATCGTGCTGCGGTTCACCGGCGGATTCGATCCACTCCAGAAAACCAGCCAGCCAATGGTCCAGGCCATCGACGTGCTCCCGGAAATCAAACCGGCCATTCGTATCGACACCGGATCGGAAACGCCGTTCGTGGACTGGAACAGCCTCCTCTGGAATGCTGATTCGCATTTCCAGGGCGGGCACATCATTACCTCGGAGATGCCGGTTAGCCAGGCATCCCCAACGCTTTACGATCAACGACTCTATCAAACCGCGCGCGCGGGGAAGGAGTTCAGTTATACTGTCACGGTGCCGCCAGGGCTTTACTCCGTTCACCTCAAGTTCGCCGAGCTCTGGCTGGCCAAACCCGGCCAACGCCCGATGAATATCGAGATCAACGGCGTCAGGTTGTGGGAAAACTGGGACCCAGCCGCTGCCGCCGAGCAGCTCGGCATGGCTGCTGACATCCGCACCGACGATGTAACGCCGGACCGGGACGGTCGCATCATGATTCGCGTGATTGCCGCCGGCGAAAACGAGGCGGTCTTGCAGGGAATCGAGATCGAGTAATGACGGGATCGTATGAACCGCAGTCGTGTCAAACCAAACCAGAAACCAGACTCTAAAACATAATTCCTCGAGCGGATATGCGTTCTTTCAAGCGCATCCCAATTAAGAAAGCAACCTAACCATCAAACCAACCTTAAAGTAATCCATGTTTGCTGAAGTGTAGCCCAAACTAACAAAAAGGAGATGATATGATTCTATCTCGTAATTACCTAATCGGACTCGCTGCAATCGCGATGGGCTCGACCTGGTTCGCCGGAACCGTCTCAACCCAATCGGGCCCCGCCGACATTGGCGCCATGACTTACAACATCGACTTCAATGGCGCTCGAAACGCCCCCGATCCGCGTGGTCCAGGCCCAACCTACGTCGGCCAGGGCGCCGCGGGCGGAGGCAACACCTGGAATGGAGTCCTGGTAGACTCTATCCTTCCGGACGGTAACAATGACGACAATCTCACCGTCGGCTATACTAACATGGTCAATTCGCTGGGTGACACCACCGGCGTCAGCTTCACCATAAGCCCCGTAGCGGGTGACGGTCCCAATGCCGGCACCGATCCGAATGCCACTGCTGCCTTGTTCGGCGATTATATGGCCGTGGGGGCCGCCGGGCAAACCACCGGAATTGCCGACTTCACCTTCAGCGGACTGGGCGACGTGCCTTTTGTGGACGTCTATTTCTACTGGGCGTATAACGCAAATTTCAACATGCCCGGCGCTACGCTCGTGCCCTTTGTTGCGAACGGGGCATTCACACCGGCTAATACCGTTCACTACGCGAAGTTGCCGGTGGTTAATGGAATTGCCACCGGCACCGTTGGCACGGGCCCCGCTACAATTGTTCTGTATGGCATGACGATTCAAGCGCCGTTGCCGGCTCCAATCATCAATTCCGTCTCGCCGTCGGGCAACGAGGTCAAGACCAACGCGCCCATCATCATCGAATTGCAGGATTACGTCACCCAGGTCGTTCCCAGCTCGGTCCAACTGTTGGTGAACGGACAGGTCGTGGCGGCGACGGTCAGCAAGCCGGCTGGTTCAGCAATCACGACGGTCACCTATAATCCTGTTCCCGCCTGGGTACCTGGCTCGACCAATACTTTTAGCCTTATCTTCGGTGATACTTCAACCCCATCGGTCATGCGAACCAACAATTACAGCTTCGCTGCCCTGGACGAGGCCTTGGCGGCGGTGACGTATAATCTTGATTTCAACGGCACCCGGAACTCCCCCGGACAACTCGGACCCGCCACCACTTACGTTGGCCAGGGTCCGGCCGGAGGAGCCAGCGTCTGGAACGGAGTGAATGCCGAGTCGCAACAACCGGACGGGTCCAACGACGACAATTTGACCGTCAGCACGAACAACGTGCTCAACTCGCTCGGCGAAGATTCGACCGTGAGTTTCAGCGTTGGTCCAGTGGCCTGCAGCGGGTTCAGCGCCGGAGTCGACCCAACTGCCTCATCGGCTCTCTTGAGCGACTATCTGGTTGTGGGAATTGGGAACGGCGGACAAATCACCGGTATTGCCGACTTTACCATTAGCGGTCTGGGCGACACGCCGTTTGTGGATTTGTATTTCATATATGGGGCCTCGGGTGAGTTCTTTATCACGAACAATTCGCCGGCGATGTTTGTTGGCGGCGGAATATACACCCCGGCCAACGTCCGCTATTTCGCCAAGGTACCGGTCGCCAACGGCACTATCACCGGCGTGATGGGTACTGGCACTCCGACGACCCTTCTCTATGGCTTGACGATCCAGAAACCATTGCCGCGTCCCTACGTCAAGTCTTATGCGCCGATAATCGGTAATATATTGGGCAACGCGCCAGTAATCGTTGAATTGGAGGATTACGTCACTCAAGTCGTTCCCACCTCAGTTCAACTGCTGGTGAACGGACAGGTGGTGGCGGCTACGGTCAGCAAACCAACCGGTTCAACAACCACCACGATCACCTACGATCCGTCTCCGACATGGGTGCCCGGTTCTACCAATATCGTCAAGGTAGTTTATGGCGATGATTCAGCCACACCCGTTGTGCAAACCAAGACCTTCAGCTTTGTCGCCGTAGACGAAGCTCTGGCTAAACTGACTTATAACCTCGATTTCAACGGCACCCGGAATTCTCCCGGACAACTGGGACCTGCCGTTACCTTCTCCGGTCCGAGCGCCGTGGGCGGCGGCACGATCTGGAATGGTGTCAAGGCCGAATCCCAACAACCGGACGGCTCCAACGACGACAATATGACTGTCAGCACAAATGACGTACTCAACTCTCTCGGAGAACCTTCATCCGTCAGCTTCAGCATCGGGCCGGTCGCTTGCAGTGGCACCAGCGCGGGCTCCTCTCCGACCGATGGCAGGGCGCTGTTTGGGGATTATGTCTTGGTAGGTATTGGGAATGGTGGACAGATAACCGGGATTGCCGACTTCAGCATTAGCGGGTTAGGTGACGTGCCATTCGTCGATCTTTACTTCTATTCGGGAGGTTCGTCCGAGTTTTTCATACCGGGCGCCTCGCGCACGCCGTTTACCGCCAGCGGCATTTACGCTACGACAACAACGTATCATCCAGCGGGAAGCGGCGTGACCGCATTTGCCAAAGTGGCGGTAACCAACGGGACCATCACCGGTGTCATGGGCACCGGGAATCCTTTGACCATTCTCTATGGCTTGACGATTCAGAAACCGTTGCCTCGCCCATTCATTAAGTCCGCTTCGCCAACCGGCGCGGGAGTCTTGGACAATTCTCCCATCAGCGTTGAATTGCAGGATTATATTACCCAGGTCGTTCCCAGTTCCGTCCAGCTTCTCGTGAACGGGCAGGCGGTGACGGCAACCGTCACTAAACCGTCTGGTTCAGCGATAACCGCCGTTACCTACACCCCGCCCGGCAATTGGAAACAAGGTTCCACCAACACGATAGGGATCATCTTCAGTGATTCGGCCACACCGCCGGTCGTGCAGACCAACTACTTCACCTTCGCCGTCCTGAACGAGGCATTGGCCGCTGTCACGGTCAACCTCGATTTCAACGGCGCCCGAAATAATCCCGTCCCTCGCGGTCCCGGTCCCACCTTCTCCGGTCAAGGCGCAGCCGGCGGCGGCAGCGTCTGGAATGGCGTTCTGGCCAATTCCCAACTCCCGGATGGGACGGACAATGACAACATTACCGTCACCACCAACAACCTGCTCAACTCGATCGGTGGCGCTACTACCATCGGGTTTACCATCGGCCCAGTAGCCGGCGACGATCTGAATGCCGGTTCCGATCCGACCGCCACCGCCGCGCTCTTCGGGGATTACATCCTGGTTGGCTCAGGCGCGCAAATCACCGGCCAAGCCGACTTTACCATCAGCGGTTTGAATGATATGTCGGTTGTTGATCTCTATTTCTACTACGGATCGACCGCTGCCTTCACTATCCCCGGGGCTACTGCCAAACCGTTCGCGGCCAGTCAAACGTTCACCTCCGCTAACACCATGTACTTCCCCAGTGTCGCGGTTGCCAACGGAAGCGTTACCGGCACCATGGGCAACGGCGGATTGACCATTCTGTATGGGATGACCATCCAGAAGCCTCTAGTCCAACCGGGTCCCTTGAGCATCGCGCTCCAAGGTAATGCCATCGTGCTCTCATGGCCGGGGACAGCTACCCTGCAAGCCGCCGATGACCTCGCCGGCCAGTGGACTGATGTCGCATCAACCAGTCCGCAAACCATTACCCCGACCGCCGGCCATAAGTTCTATCGGTTGCGACAATAACCGTTTAAAGTCAGGGACACTTCCCACAGCATCAGGGCGGCGCCGCGGCGCCGCCCTGTTTCATTCTGGTAGAGAAGAGTCGCCGTTCTTCCCATTTATCCCCCGGGGAAGAGCTAGCCAAAGATATTTCAAATATCGATCTTTTCCTCCAGTTAGCGCATGCCAGCCTGCAAAGCAAACCGCGCTCTCCCCTTGCATTGGCCCAGCTCGCTGCCAGACAAGCTCTCTTGAGAGGCACCCCGGCTAGCCCCCCGATTCATCCCCATATTTCGCTTGGGAAATCAGAAAACAAGGAAAGGTAAAATCCATT
>JAMCZD010000378.1:0-406 GCA_023473405.1 Candidatus Omnitrophota bacterium | reverse complement strand
AGACAACCTCTCTTTAGTGGCTCCCCGAATTATCCCCATAAATCGCTTAAGAAAACAGGGAACCAGGAAAGGTAAAATCCATTTCCTGCCTTCCTGCTTTCCTTAGAGATAAGGATAACAGGCCTTGCCGGAGGGCCAAAGCATCGATTATTAGCTGAATCCGTTTTCCGCACTTAAGAATCTATGGTGCTTTTGATGGCCAGGGGTGACCAAAGCGATGTCACACTTCGCTTGGCACCGCACTCCAAAAGGGAGCGCGGTTCAAGGCGTCCCATTATTCAATCGTTTTTCGCAACGTCTCGGTTGTTTATATCGCGCCGGCCTTTTTGCTTGTCCTGGGACTCCATCGCATTATCCTCAACTCCGCTATGAAAAGGCAAATTTCTATCTGTTCCATTGGTTGTCT
>JAMCZD010000198.1:5941-6385 GCA_023473405.1 Candidatus Omnitrophota bacterium | reverse complement strand
CTGGCTTGATGACTACCGTGTTCACCGCCGCCAGCGCCGGCGAGATGCCCCATCCCACTAACAGAAACGGGAAGTTCCAAGGAAAAATGAAGGCGCATACGCCATACGGCGACCGAACCGTGCGCGCTTCAAAGCCGGATACCGCGATGGGTTCGCGCCGGCGGGTATGAACGGATAGATCGGCATAGTAGCGCAGGGTTTGAGCCACGTTAGGTATATCGAAACCGAGGGCCTGTGGCAGCGGCTTTCCCACATCGAGCGATTCAATCTGGGCCAGCGTCTCGCGATGCTTGTCCACCAGGTCGGCCAACCGGTGGATAATCACGGCGCGGTCGTTGGCAGGCATGGTGGCCCAATTGCTTTCCCGGAACGCCTCGTGCGCCGCCTTCACGGCAAGGTCGATATCGGCGGCGTCACCCGCGGCTACCGAAGCGATCACCTTGC
>JAMCZD010000198.1:0-5931 GCA_023473405.1 Candidatus Omnitrophota bacterium | reverse complement strand
TCATACTTGTTCTTTTATTCATCGCTTTGGCATACTCCAGCCAATAGAGTTCGAGGCATGAATTTGTGTTTGACATTCACTAGATAATATAATCCGTGTCCAGCCAAAGTCATTCAAGAATGAAACGATGGGAAGTCTTGGCCAGGCAGGTCCGGCGCACGAAAGACATCGAACAACTCAACGCCGAGGCCGAAGCTGCTCCGGATCAAAAGCTGAAACGGTCCTTGGGCGTGATCGATCTGATCTCGCTCGGGATCGGGGCCATTATTGGAACGGGCATCTTCGCCGTCATCGGAACGGCGGCCGCCGGCAGCGCGCATCATCTGGGCGCGGGTCCCGCCGTCTCGTTATCCTTTGTGATCACGTCGGTGGCCTGCGGTTTTTGCGCGTTGAGCTATGCGGAATTCGCCTCGCTCGTGCCGCGGGCGGGCAGTGCCTACAGCTACGCCTACGCGACCCTCGGTGAATTGGTGGCGTGGATCATCGGCTGGGATTTGATCATCGAATACGCGGTAGGCAACGTCGCGGTGGCAATCGGCTGGGCCGCCTATTTTCATCAGTTGTGCGCCGGGCTCGGTCTTTCGATCCCCGCATGGCTGTCTGTTGACTATCGCTCCGCCCATGAAGCCGGCCTGGCGGTTGCGGCAGCCGGCGGGCAAGTGGGACCTGACCAGGCCCTTTATTACGCGGCCTGGCTCCATCACCCGACCATTCTGGGCGTGCCGCTCATCTTCAACCTGCTCGCCGTCCTGATAGTGGCGGCGATCACCTGGGTGCTCGTGATCGGGATCAAGGAATCCGCTCGAACCAACAACATCATGGTGGCGGTGAAACTGGTGATCCTGCTGTTCTTCATCGCCGTCGGCGCTCAATACGTGAAGCCGGTTAACTGGTCCCCCTTCATGCCCAACGGTTTCGCCGGCGTTTGGACCGGGGCAAGCCTGATCTTCTTCGCCTTCATCGGCTTCGACGCGATCTCGACGGTGGCCGAGGAGTGCCGGAATCCCGGACGCGACCTGCCCATCGGCATCATCGGCTCGCTGGTGGTATCCACCGTTGTTTATGTGGCCATCGCAGCCGTGCTAACGGGCATCGAACCGTGGCGCCACTTGGGTGTGGCCGATCCTTTGGCCGCCGTTCTGGCCCATGCCGGGCTCAATCGGGCCGCGGGTATCGTGTCCCTGGGCGCGGTGATCTCGATGACGAGCGTGCTCCTGGTTTTCCAATTGGGACAGCCGCGGATATTCTTCGCCATGTCCCGCGACGGGTTGTTGCCCGCCTATTTTGCCAAAGTCCACCCCCGGTATCGCACTCCGCACGTGACTACGATCTGGACGGGCGTCGCGGTCGCCGCGGTCGCGGCCGTAACGAACATCAATGAGATGGTCGAGTTGACCAACATCGGTACCTTGTTTGCCTTCGCGCTCGTCAACGCCGGCGTCATTATCCTCCGGTTCACCGCCCCGAATCATCCCCGGGTCTTCAAAACCCCCGCCGTGCCTCTGGTTCCCCTCTGCGGCATCGCCATGTGCGCCTATCTCATGGCCGGTTTGCCCTGGATCACCTGGATTCGCTTCGGCGCATGGCTGGTTATCGGCTTGGTCCTCTACTTGTCCTACGGCGCGCGCCACAGCCTTTTGAAACCGCGGTCCGCCTGAAATGAACGGACCGCGGGACCGCGGACAAAGACGACACCGCCCGGTCCGGCAGCCACCGCGGCCAGTTTGCCAAAACGATAAGGCCAAATGACGGGCCCTAATTCATTGGATGTTCTTTTCCCTGCGTCACTTGCTTAGGCGACAGTTGACCGTATGACCGTAACGAAGCGCCGTCACGCACGCTTGCCAAAGCAACACGTTCTTTTTGGCTCTGGACGTTGTGCAACTCCGCAACGCGGCATCGCCTTTGAATAAGGATAGAATCGCAACGTAGCGGAAAGCCCTGATGTCCATCGCTTGTCGACTTCTTCCAGCACCAGTATGTCCGGATCGAGTCGCTGAATCGCCTGCGTCACCTTGCCTGGATTCCCGGAACCTGTGTTCACGTTCATCAAAAGGCCTCGATAGGACCGAGAGACGTTGCTGGGCAGGGGTTTTCCCCCGAGGTACAGAGGCACAATCCCGGCATGAGGATCGAGGCCAAGGAATTGTATTACAGGGACTTGAGCAAATAGCTCGACTACCGAGTTACCAGCAGCATTTGGGCGTTGAAGCCTTGGCAGCGAAACCGTTGCCATGGAATTCTTCCGGGATGGATTTCGATTCAGCCAACGGGGGGAGAACGGGCGGTTCAATTACGGTTTGGTTTTTGCGAAACGCAGGACCTTGGTTTCGTGGCACCGGACATCGACGGTGAATGCCCGGTCGTAGTTGCCAATCGCCTCATCAGCCCACACATCTCGGACATTGTAACTGCCTTTCAATTGAACGTCGCGGAAATGGACTTTGAAGGCGTTCTCGGCGTCGCTCAGGTTCAGAATAGCGACAATCACATCCCCGTTTTTCATCGGCTTCTTCCAAATCTCAAATTGGCGCATCGTTTTCACCCTCGAAGCCGGGGTCATGAGCGGGTCTTTTTGAATGGCGATCATGTTCCGGTTCAGCAGTGTTTCCCTGGTAAAGGCGTCCATGTGGCGCAAGTCATTTCCCGCCAGGAGCGGCGCGCACAGCATGCACCAAAGACTGAACTGTGTGCGGCATTCATCCGGGGTGGCTCCACCCGCCACGTGGCCTCCTCCGTTCAGACCAACGACCAGCATGTCCGGATCGCTCCAGCCCGGCTGAGGCACGGAGCAAAGGAATTCCGCCTGGTGCGCGGCGTCCAGAACGCCCAGGCCGGTGTTCCGGTCGGCCCCGGAATACCATTTATCGACGACGTCATAGCTGATGCGCCACATGGCCGCCCCCATGGGACCGGCCCATTCCCAAGGTTTGTCCGATCCCCATTCGCAGGCGCAATAGGCAACGGGTCGATGGGTGGCTTGCAGCGCGCTCATCATCTTCTCGTTGGTAGTCCTGTCGCTGAAGTCGTATTTGATGAAATCAATTCCCCATGAGGCGAAGGTCTTGGCGGTTTCCGTTTCATGGCCGTTGACCCAGGCGGGGCGGGAATAGATGCCGAACTTCAATCCCCTTGAGTGGACGTAGTCGGCGATGTACCTCATGCCGTGCGGGAACTTTTCTTTGTTGAACAAGGGAAGTCCATCGGCGTTGACCGTCGGATCGTCCTGCCAACCGTCGTCCAGATTGACGTATTCATAGCCGGCGTCCTTCATACCGGTGGCGACCATAGCGTCAACGATTTCCAGGATGACTTTTTCGTTGATATTCGGTCCGAAACAATTCCAACTGGTCCATCCCATGGGCGGCAACGCGGCGGGGCGGACTGTGGATTGCGACGCCACGGGTTCGGCAGATCCAACCGGTACCAGGGCGGCGTCACCCCAGTCCGCATCGCACTTGGCATCCCCGCCATCCGTCTTTTTCACCGTCAACCGCAGGGACTTGATCCCGGCGAGGTCCAGCGTCACTTTCATCGGTCGCGGCGGATTGCAGGAACTCCTTTGGTAGGCGTGGTATTGAACAATTCCGCTGTCGTAGACGAGGGTGCCGTCCGCATAGACCTGGAAAACGGCGCTGCATTCTTCGGAGCTTACATCGAAACCCGCCCAGGCCTCGAAACGCCCGCCGCGGCCTTGAACATCGTAAACGACGTCGCTGTCTGCCCGAACGCCCAGTCCCCGTTCAAAAGGAATGAACCCGATATTCAACGGGGTTTGATCCGCGCTCCTGTCTTTGACCAGTGCTCCGGTGACGTTGGCGGGGATTAGCTCGGTTAAATACGTTTTGGTTATTGGGCCGGCTTGCGTTGCGAACGGGCTCAAGCCCAACGCCAAGGCTCCCGCAAAGAACAGGTTTTGTAGTTTCATGCAGTATGTTTTCTTGGTCTGCGATGATGGATGGTCTCACAGCTTAAAATCATAAGTCCATCCCTTTGTGAATGGCCGGTCCTGTTCGCTCAAGAATCCGGGCTTTTTCGGAATTGGGCATGCCGCGCGCCGGATTACCGGCATGTGCGCGCCTGATCCTTGACCGGGACGGGGCCCGGCGCTTCTGACGCCATCCGTTTCCAGGCGGACTCGAGCGCATGCAGCAGCCGGGGCGAATTGGATTCCTCCTCGGCGAGCTTGCGCCCGACATATTGGAACGGAGTCTCGCCCGGCAGGAGTTTTGGCGCGGCAAACGGATCGAACCGCGTATCCAGAACGGCATTGACCTCAGGGGCGTTGAGCTTGCGCAGCACTTCGTCCAGGTTCGGCCACCACCAGGTGTTCTCGTAGCCATGCTGCCGCTGCCACCTGGCCGCCGCGGTAACGAATTCACCCAGCGGTTCAGCCACCGGGCCGGAGTGATCGACCGCCGCGCGCAACGACTCGAATCCCGCCCGCACGCGCAACATCATCGCCAGGTCGTTGACGAAACGGCGCGGGTTGCCGAAGAGCAGGCCCTTGAGCGGGCCGGGCTTCAGCCGCCACGACGGAAGACGCTCCAACTCGGCGGCACACGCGCGCATGGTCACCGGGTCGCTGCCGGCCAGGTCCTTCCAGGCGCGCACAATGGCTTCTCCCAGGCCCGGAACCAGGTCTTGGGCAAAGGCCACATAGTCGGCCTCGGTAACCGGTTTTCCGGCGGCGCCGCGGCTAAAGGCGAACGTGTTGGGGAGTTGGATGCAGTGGGTCTGGGCATTGCCCATGACGCCCCGAGGTCCCGGCTGCGCCCCGCCCTCGTAGGCGGTGTTCCCGCCGAAGTTAGACATTGGAAACGAAGGCTCGCCCTCGATCCGGCCATAGTTGAAGCTGATGACGCGCTCGGCGATTCCCAACTTCTTCGCAATGTCCAGCCCGTTGGCGAGCCCCCAAGGCTCCGGGTTCAGGGCTTTCAACCGCAATAGCATATCCGTCTGTTCGGCTTCGGTGGAAAACGATAGCTTGCCCGTCTCGTAAAAGCGCCCATACCCAAGCCAGCCGGCATGCATCCAATAAATCAGCTCGATCCCCGGCCGCAGTTGGTCCAGGAGCTTGCGGTGGGCCATCAGCAGGTTCGCAAATTGCTCGTTGGTGGCGCCCGGGTAGCCGCCCGGATCGCTGTCAATAATTGCCAGGCCATCCATGTTCTTGAGCACAGCCAGCAGCTTACTTCTCCGCTCAAGCAGGCGCCGCATCGCGACCGGGTCGCCCGGATTCACCCGGGCATCGCAATAGAAGAAGTGCCGTTTTTCGAAGGTGGCTTTCGCGGCGGCTTCGTCTCTGGCAATCACGTTCGGGCACAGCACGATGTAAGCCCGCATGCCGAACTGATGGTGCAGCATATCAATCACCCGCGCGATCTTGCGAAGATTGGCCCGGTCGCTGGCCGTCGGCGGTTCGGGCATTGTCTCGAGGACCGGCCAGATGAGCATGGCATTGTAACCGAGCCGATGCAGACCGTCGGCATATCCGCGCCAGTCCTCCAGTGTCCAGGCGCGCGCGGCGTATGGGTGGTGGTAGGGCCAATGTTGATGCACGTACATGCCCACCAGTTTCTCGTGCGTTTCGTCCGCATGGGCGGTACCGCACAGGGCCAGAACGAGCGCGGTCCCCAGCAGGACAACCAGTTTAGCAGCCAGTTTCTCGCCGACCGCCATCGGACGGACGTATACTCTTTTGAACGCTTGGATTTGCCCGGACATAATGATTGTTTTGCGGCAGTATATAGAAACCGCCTGCGCCGTCCAGAGCGGCTTTCCTGGGAAGGGCCGGCTTTTTTCATAAGAACGTGGGTTTGGCCAATATGAACATTGTCAATTGCGCGCTCAGTTTCCCCCGAGATTGATCGTCGCCACCCGAGAACAGATCGGTTATGCGGGGAAGCGGTCAGCAATCAGAAATTCATT
>JAMCZD010000281.1 GCA_023473405.1 Candidatus Omnitrophota bacterium | reverse complement strand
ACGTCGGCTTGGTTGGTACATCGATGACATCGTGGTTCGCTCGCTCCGCAACCTGAATGACTCGGAAGCCCATTTCCAAGTGCCCGGTTTCGGTGCAATAGCCGGTATTGGCAATTTCAACCAAGCCGGTTCTGACGACTTTGCCATCCTGGACACCGATGCCGGTGGCGGCAACGGCGCGGTTTATATTTATTACGGCACTTCTGCCAGGTTCAGCGGGACGATCACTACTCCCAATGTGACTCTCGCTAATAGCGGCTCATTGGCGGGCTACGAGGTTCGGGCTGCTGGCAATGTGAATGGCGATACCTATCAGGATTTCCTCGTTACCAGTGCCACCAAGACCTACCTGGTTCTTGGACGTGCCTCCCATCCAGGCGGCAGTCTCCTCAGTGAAATCGCCGATACCGGTCGCGGTTGGATGTTCGGCGCCGGAGACGTCAATGGCGACGGCGTCGATGACTTGGGCGCTATCAGCCTCGAAATCAGTCCGAAGATCGACGAGACCGGTAATATGGTGGCGCATCCTGTCGGCCAAATCATCTTCGGCCAGGCCAATCTAAACTCATTAGGGCGTCCCGACCTTGTCTTCGAACCCGCTCCGGCTTCTTACACCGATGCCACTTCGGCGGTCTTGCCTAAGAATATCAATTTCTTCAACCGCGCTGGTCGGGTTAACAATGATGCCAAGTCCGACTTAATCAGCACCGCCGCCATGGGGCATACAGTCTATCTGCACTTGGGCGCCTCGATTACGGCCTATACCCCGCCTGCCGTAGTTCCCGGCTCCACGCCGTCTCCGGAGAGATTTGTGTTTGATCTGGCGACGCCCAGCTACATCGAACCCGGCTCATCCGCTGCCCATGGAATCGACCTGTCCGATACAACAGTGGATAGTCCTTCCATGCGCGATGCCTTCATGCTGGAGGGTGATAATGCTCTCGAGTTGCTCGCGAACGCCCTACAGGTCGGCGACTTTGACGGCGACGGCAACAATGATTTCCTGGTCACCGGTCAATACCAGAGCTACCTGTTGTTGGGACCGGTCAATATCAATGGGCAGAACGATGTCTCCGAGCGGGCAGAAATCATCTTCGACACCGCTTCCCTGGGACGGCCAGCGGTTCGCATGGGCGACGTCAATGGAGATGGAGTCAGCGACCTGGCTTTTATTCGCCACGACGCCACTGCCGGACAATCCGTAATTACGATCATATACGGTGGCCGGGTACTGCCGCGCCAGGTAACCGCCAGTACCGCCAGTTCACTTGATCCACTCTATGTCCGGGTAATCCGACTCGATGATGCGCGCTTCCGACCTGACAACGCCGAGATATACATCTTGAATTTCAGCGGCCAAATCAACCCGATCAGCGGCCAATTATATCACGATGTGTTGGTGTTCTCGCCGGAGCCAGGCATTTCCAATCTTTACGGCTACATCTTTAACGGAAAGGACATCGATGCCCAAACTGCCGGTTCGCTCGGGCCCGGCGGAGCTGCCGTCGATCTGCAATTGTTCACCACCATCGTCAGCAGCACCGACTTGGCGTTGCGCATTCCCGCCTTGGCTGGATTCAACTCGACCGATGCCCGTGTGCAGTTCCCCGTGGCCCAAGGCCCTTATTCAGGTTCCATCAGTGACACTGCTAATCATTCCAACACGATCATTGACGGCACACCAGGTTACGACAGCTTCTCTCATACCGATAACTATCCGGTGGGCAATGGCCTGACTGGTAATTACTACAATTACGGCTCTTACTGGGTTTGGGATTTTTGTCCTTTTACCGGCCACGTGGTTAATTACGATAACCAGGCTTTGACCCGCACCGACCCGGTCATAAGCTTCAATTGGGGAACTGGTTCCCCTGATCCCGCCGTGCAATCCGATCAGTTCCGGGCTGTTTGGACCGGCTACATTACCCCACGTCAGTCCGGTACCTATTACTTCCGCGTGTTGACTGATGACGGCATCAGGCTGACCGTGAACAGCAACCTCATCATTGACAGTTGGCAGGACCAAGCCCCGACCTATCACGAAAGCGGCGGGGTTCAGAAAGCGGCGGGGTTCAGCTCAATGCCGGCACTTATTACCCAGTCCGCGTCGAATGGTACGAAAACGGTGGTGGCGCCGTCGCGGAATTGGCCTGGAAAGGACCTGACTCCTCGAGTTACGCCGTGGTGCCGCGCGAGAACCTCTTTACCGGCCTGCCGACTGTGGCTCCCGCTTTCATCAATGATAATTCCACTTTGACCAAGTCCATGACAGTTAGCGGGGTGACCGGAGCGATCACTGATGTGAATATCGGGGTCAGCCTCGATCACACCTGGGATGCCGATCTGCGCCTGACGTTGATCGCCCCGGACGGCACGCGAGTCACGCTAGCTAATGGCAATGGCGGGAGTGGCGACAATTTCCGAACTACATTTGATGATTCCGCCGCCAACTCGCTTTACTATGGTTCGGCTCCATTCAACGGTTCATACCGCCCGATTCAGCCGCTGTCCATGCTCAATGGCAAATCGGCTAATGGCACGTGGACCTTGGAAATCAGCGACCTTTATGCCCGCGATATCGGCTACTTGAACTCCTTCAGCCTGGACATTCACACCATTTATACCGCTAGCACTACCAAGACCTACTTCGATCTGCCCATAACCGGCGTTCCGGGCAATATCACCGACGTCGACGTCTCCTTGGGTATCACTCATACTCGCGATGCCGACTTGGATGTGTATCTGATTGGACCCAACCCAAGCGGCGGCGCCCCGATCCAGATCAACTTGTTCAACGATCGGGACGGCACCGATTTCACCAACACCACCCTCGATCAGGGCGCTGGCGCTTCGATCCTTTCCGGGAGCGGTTCATACAGCGGCAGCTATCGCCCGGTTGGTTCACTCGACGCCTTTAACGGCGCCGATCCGAACACAACCTGGAAATTGGTGGTCGAAGACGACACCTATGGCGCTGTCGGCGCAATCAACAATTGGTCGCTGACTCTACGAACCGATAATCCTGCCTATTCCAACCTGACTGTGAACGGGCTCAGCGGCCAAATCATCGACGTCAATGTGACCGTGGATATCTCGCATGCCAACGACAGCGACGTCGAAGTGCACCTGGTCAGCCCGACCGGCGTTGATGTGCTGCTGTTCAAGGATGTGGGCGGCTCCGGTGATAATTTCGCCCATTTGACCTTCGACGACGACGCCTCGCAATCACCGGACAACATCCTGAATATCAGCAGCGTCAGCGCCGGTGCCCCGACAGCCAATGGCACATATCACCCGATGAGCCCGCTGTCCGCGTTTGACGGCCTTTACACCAATGGCACTACCGACCAGATCAATGGCACCTGGAAACTCAAGGTCACTGACCATCAGGGAAACGTGGTCGGCACCATCAACCGGTGGTCCCTCCAAATTTCCACCAACCCGGTCTATTCCGCGATAAGCGTCAGTGGTATCCCCGGCAATATCGTCGACCTGGATGTCAGCCTCACCATTGACCATCCGAATGATCAGGACTTGGACGTCTTCCTCATCGGCCCGGACAATACCCGCATCGAATTGTTCACTGACGTTGGCGGCACGGATAATTCGATCAATAATTTGACTAATGACAATTTTTGGAGCGTCCTTCTCGATGATGAGGCTGTTGTGCCCATCAATTCCGGAGTAATCCCTGCTGTCGCCCCCTTTACCGGGCGGTTTAAACCCGAAGGCAGCCTGGCCGCGTTTGACCAAAAGAATCCAAACGGGACTTGGAAGATCGAGATCACCGATGATCGAGGATCGGTCGTAGGCTACCTGCGGAGTTGGTCGCTGCATATTACCTATCAGCCGCAGGAAGTGACCTTGCCGTCCATCGTGGCCAGCGCGCCGGTCGGATTGAAAGCCGCCTTTGCCGGTGATATTAACGGCGACGGGCTCGATGACATGCTATTCAGCTCCCCGGCGTTCCTATACACCCCCAACAGCCTCGGCCGCGCTTACCTGCTTCTTGGCCGCGAGACGGCTCCCAACTCGGGCTTCGGAACGGTTACTGTTGCCAACGACTGTTGCCAACGAAGCCACCTACGGTGGCAGCGATTACTCCAAGGCGGAGGCAATTTTTGGCTTCGGCGGCGATAATAATGATATCCGGTTCGAGGCCAAAACCAACGGCGCCAGCTTCAATGGAATCAAAATACTCCTCGTTGACTCGCGGAGCGGCAACGTGGCCGACGCATCCTACGATCCCACGCTGAAAATCCTGACCATCAATCTGGATAGCGGAGTGACCACGGCCAATACGGTTGTCAATGCCATTCGCC
This sequence comes from Candidatus Omnitrophota bacterium, assembly GCA_023473405.1. GTDB lineage: Bacteria > Verrucomicrobiota > Verrucomicrobiia > Limisphaerales > UBA1319 > JAMCZD01. The sequence continues at coordinate 2,102 of JAMCZD010000281.1, read as the reverse complement.
AGGCCGGTGGCAATGTGGCTCAGTACTTCACTGGCAATTTCCTGGTAGATTTGAAGTCTGAAACCGCTATCCAACTCGAACGCGATGCATCCGCTCGGCTAGAAGATACTGCGCTCGGCGGTGGATTGTTCGGGCTCGGCGATTTGAACCGCGATGGCTACGCCGACTTCGCCGTCAGCCGGCTGCGCGAGGATGGCGGCACCGCTTCGGGGGCTATCCTCATCTTTTATGGTTCGCCTGGTTATGCGGTCGGTTCCGATCAAGCGCCCGTTCAGGATGCCTCATCGGCGGCGGACATCGTGATCCGTCAATACTCGGCCACGCAAGGCTTGGGCTCGGTTTCCATCATTAGCGATCTTCAGATCACCGCCGGGGACTTTAACCACGACGGCAAACAAGACTTGGTCATCGGCCGGCCGGTTACGCTCCAGACCACCTCTCTTAACCTGTTGCCCGACCCGAGCGAGATCCTCTCCCAGGATTTGCGCGGCCACGTTTACCTGTTCAATTCCGTGTTGAGCTTGATCGAGTCCGCGCCGGAAGGACCTGCCTCGTTGGAACTGGACCGGGCAAACATTATCCTGGAAGGTGAGGGGTCGCCGCAAAATAACATTTACTTTTTAGGACTTTTACTTTTGCTCGGAGATAGAGAGTAGTTCCATTGTGGATTCTTCTCATGCAACCGTAAATTGAGCTTCTCCATCTCCTGGTCCGCAATCTCGATTCCCGTCGCATAAGTGCGCTTGTCGAGCCGAGCTCTGATCTTTAATCCCGTTCGAGTGGTCGTCGCACTAATCAGTTGTATCACCGTTTCATAACTCACCAAGGGCTGCCCTTGCCAGTTCAAACTGATAAACGAAAACATGCGATGTTCGATCTTATTCCACTTGCTCGTGCCAGGCGGATAATGGCATACCGTGATTTCCAAGCCACTCTCGTTGCTCAGTTGCTGCAAGAAGTATTTCCAGGCCCGGTTGCGCGATCCATTGCTACCACCCCCATCGGCGCAAATCAGCAGTCGCCGCGCCCGGGGATACTGCCTGCGGCCCACTCGGCGCCACCATTGCCGGATGCTTTCCACCGCGTATTCCGAGGTGTCATGGGACACCCCCACGTTGACCATTCCTTGGTTCATTTGCTCATCAAAAGCCCCGTAGAGTGTCGCCGTCCCCATCCCCAAATGCGGAAAATCATACACATTGACTTCAAGCGGTTGACCCTTCGGACGCCATTGCCGACCCGCATTTTTAAAGGCTCCGACGCGTTCCCGCTTCTTGGCGTCGACTGAAATGACCGGCTGGCTGCCGGCCACATATTCCTGGGCCAGCCGGTTGATATAGCGGAATTGCTCGTCTCGCTCCGGCGGGGCATTTCCTTCCTTGGTCTTGAGGTTGGCTTGGAGCGTATAATCCATTTCCTTGAGGCGGCGTTGAACCGTGTCCTCGCTCACCGAATGCCCCCGCCGCCGCAACTCATCGCGGATTTGATAGGTGGATTTGCTGGTCCAGCGCAGGAGCGACATGGGGTCTCCAGCGGTGGTCTCATCCATAATCTGACGCAACAGTTGGGTGAGTTGCGGATCCCGCTCCTCAAGGGTTTTCCGACCCCCGCCCACTTGGCGAATTCGGCCCTCTGCAGTTCGTAGCGCTTGTTTGCTCCGTAGTTCCTTAACACCTTTGAGAACTGTGGGTTTGGAGAGTCCACTCACCTCGCACATGTGCTTGATCCCACCATGCCCCAAAAGCATTGCTTCCCGGCCAACCAACCAACGCTTTTGCCCTTCGTCAAGTGTGTCCAGCAGCTTAACCAGAGTAGCATCGTCTCGCATTGCTCGCATGTTTCAAAAGTGCTACGGTCTTAGTAAATGGTCAATGTTATTTTGCGGCGACCCCTGAGGGCCTCTTTGACCAATTGGGAGTGTTGCCCAAACAGCCGGAAATTGATTTGGACGGCGATCGCATCCATGACCTGATCGTAGGCGCCCCGAGTGCCGATGGATTCATAAGTGGCATGTCCAAGACCGACGCCGGCAAGATTTATGTGATCTACGGCTCCTATCCTTCGGATGTTCTCCCGACCTCGGATTACTATGTTATAGCCAA
>JAMCZD010000157.1 GCA_023473405.1 Candidatus Omnitrophota bacterium | reverse complement strand
AAGCTGATGCCCTCGCCCTGGCTTCCGTCACGCAGGGTGGTATCATATATCTCTATTTCCATGCTCATAAAAGACACCGCAACAAAGGATTAATTACGACAATAACCGGTGGGTTGGAAAGCCCAAAACCGCGCCCAAAGGCCCGCAGCCGCGTCTCGAACCCGGCTTTCGCGAGGCATTTATTGAGAGTTGGGAGCGAGGTCCATTTCCGGCGAGTAATAGAGAATGCGACCGCAATTGGGGCAGCTCATGATCTCCTGGTCGCCCTGACAGGTGACCAGGACTTGGGGTGGGAGGGTCATGTGGCACCCCCCGCAGACGCCGTGGTCGATTCCCACAATGACCTTTTCACCCTTGTGTTTCAAAAGCCGTTCGTAGCGAGTCCGGGTCGAGTTTTCGACCACCTCGGCCAATTGCTCTCGGCCGGTATTCAGATCGCCGAGCATTTTTTGCAGTTCAGTCTCGCGTTCATCCAGGTGCGCCAGTTGGGTCTCGACTTCTTTTTTCATTCCGGCGGCTGTGCGGGCGGTCTGAGCGACCTCCTTTTGCACCACGTCTTGTTGTTCCATGAGTTCGAGCTGCCGGTCTTCAAGTTTGCTGATGGCGTTCTGGCAGAGCTCAATTTCATGGGCGAGGGCCCGATATTCCTCGTTCTTTTTGGTTTGAAACTGCTGAAGGGAGTATTTGGCGATGAATTGCTTTTTCCCATCAACCTCCAACTCGGCGTTCTTGCGCTCGGTCTCGAGTTGCTGGAATTTAGAGCGCGCGGCTTCGAGGTCGGACTGGGCGCGAGCGGTCTTGGCCCGAAGCAATTGGCGTTGTGGACCCAGGTTGTCCAATTCCGCTTTCACCTGTATGATTTTTTGATCGCGTTTCTGTAATATTAACAGCCTTTTAATGACATCCAGCATGGTGACCTTGTTTCTTACGTGAAACACACGTTATGGATGGTTGCCCAACAAGTCAACCTTAGGCTCAATGGGGGGGGTGGGGGTTGAGAATTTGAGTGAAAAACACTCGTGGACAATTCTTGAACTTTTTCAAGTCGTTGCTTTCTAATTGCCTGAGTCATGGTAAGATAGGGCATGCGCAACGATCGGTTTATGTCCTTGCTCGTCCTGATTGCCGTCGCGGGCAGCCTCGGTTCGGGCGTGGTTCCCAGCCAAGGCGGAGAGGACAACGCGGCGCTTGATCTGGCCCGGCAGCTTAATCAGGCCTTCATCCAGGTTGTGGAAAAGGTGTCCCCGTCGGTCGTGGTCATCACGGTCACTCAAGACCCATCGCGTTTGGGAATCCTGGACGAAGGCAATCCAATGCTCGACCTGTTGCCGCGTCAATTCCGCGATCAACTGCGCGAGCACCAGCGGGTGAATCCCCAACCGATCATCAGCCAAGGATCCGGAGTGGTGATCCGGGAAGACGGTTACATCCTGACCAACAGTCACGTGGTGGAAGCCGCGGAGAAGATTCGGGTGCGTTTCAAGGACGGGCACGGTGAGGAATACGATGCAACGGTGCGCGGAGTTGACCCGCAATCGGACATCGCCGTTATCAAGATCGATGCCAAGGGTCTTCGGGCCGCCCGACTTGCGGATTCGGACAAAACCCGGGTTGGTGAATTTACCATTGCGATTGGGGCGCCATTCGACCTGGACTACAGTGTGACGTTTGGGCATGTCAGCGCGAAAGGCCGATCCCATGTCATTCCCACGTATGCCGGCGGGGCCACCATGGACCAGGATTTTATCCAGACGGATGCCAGCATTAATCCCGGCAACAGCGGCGGGCCGCTGGCAAATATTGACGGGGAAGTGATCGGGATCAACACCTTGATCCGCGGCCTGCATACCGGCATTGGATTCGCGGTCCCGTCCAACCTCGTGAAAGAGGTCGCCGATCAATTGATCCGCCAGGGCAAATTCACCCGGGCCCGACTTGGCATAAGCATTACCACGCTGCGCGAAGACAAGGATTTTCGGGACCTTGTCAAAGCGGTTAGTGACGGTGTGGTGGTGCGCGCGATTCTTTCGGATGGACCGGCTGCCAAGTCCGATCTCCAACCGGCCGATGTCATTACCGCCGTGGATGGCCAGAAAGTGGCCACCGCGCAGGAATTGAAAAACCAGGTCCGGTCGAAGAAGATCGGCCAACCGGTGACCCTCGATGTGGTTCGGGGCAGCAAGGCCATGCAAATCGCGGTCATGCCGGAAGAATGGACTGACGAAGCTGCGCCGATAACCCAAGCGAACCGTGACGCCGGACAGGAAGAGCCGAAGGATTGGGGGCTCAAGGCACAGACATTAAGCCGTGAATTAGCCGGTCAATTCGGGGTGGAACGTTCGTCCGGGGTTATTGTGACCGAGGTCGAAGACGGTTGCCTGGCATCAAAACAGGGTGTCAAGCCGGGCGATGTCATCACCGAGGTCAACCAAAAACCGGTAGCCAATCTCAAGGAATTCCGGGATGCAATAAAACAGGCCGACCTGAAAAAGGGAGTGATTCTGAACCTGATCAGCGGTCGATCGGCCAAATTCGTGATTCTCAAGGATAGCGGCGATTAGCCTCCCCGCCATTCCGAGAGGTGCGCCAGTTGATGTCAACTGGCGCATTTTCTTGTATGAGACCGAAATCTGCGCCGCGCCCATAGCCCGACCGGCTAACGAATCTGTCTTGCGTACAGACTTCCGAGTCTGCTGTATCGCGGGTTTCCAACCCGCATCGCGTTGGGCCGGGGCACGGGTTGAGGATTTGGAAATCGGCACTACGACATGCCGTATCGCACGACTGAAGTCCGGAATAACGGTATGCTAATCCGGTACAATTCAGGACGCTCAGCGCGGCGTGGGGATCGGTGGCGCAACGGTATTCGAACAAATTGATCATGCCATCGCCATCGCTGTCCAGGGCGGCATCGGCGGGATCAATTGGATTAAAGTTATTGGCTTGTCCCCAAGGATCGTGCATGCCGTCGGCATCGGTATCCACCAGGCTGCTGCCGACTGGAAACAAGGCGCCCATGTTTAGGCCGTCGGCGCCGGTCGCGATGGCCGGGGAATTTGTCGATAGCCGGCAATCCCGCTGAGCGGCATTGCGAAACCTCGGGGTTAGTAATCGGTAAAACGGTTATAGGCTAAGCTCACGGGAGCGGTGTTGATGGAACCGCGATGCGATAGTAACGTTGGCTTTTCTGGCCAGCCTGGTTATCCATTACTTCAACCGCATGATTTGTCGGGGCAGAGCTAATGTCGGCCATGGGAAGCCAACCGTCGGTCTCCATCGAGTCACGGTATTGAACCGAGTAAGACCTGTCAGCCGCGGCGGTAAAACTCAGGCTTAGGCCGTTGGCTGTCCAGGTCATCGCCACACTAAAGGAGCTGTGGGGATCGAGCGGGTTTGTCCCGGCCCAGTACTCCTGGAGGTTGGTTTTTCCATCTGCATCCAGGTCGCGGGTGGAATCGGTGGGATCAGTTGGGTCCAGCCCATAGGCCAATTCCCAATCATCAGGGAGGCCATCGGCATCGTGGTCGATCACACCGCCGTGATTGCGATGCATGGCTGAAGGTGAGCCGGCGAACCAGTTGGCGGGGTCATCGCCATAGGCGAAGGCATCCTTCCGTTGCAGGCTCTGGCCAGTGCCATCGGCGTTTGGCCAAGGCGCGGTGTTGGAATACTCGATCTTATCCACTTCGATATACGGAACGAATCCCTGGTTAATATGGCCTTGACCTTGGACGGGATCGGGCTTTTGCAATTCCACTTTATCACCGGTGTTACCCAGGTTTTTAGAATAAGGGCCGAGGACAAGCAGGTTTGAGATCAAGCCGAGTTTGGCGATAAAATCGGCGCGGGTGACGAGATCGGTTTGCGGATTGAAATTGACCAGCAAGATATAGCCGCCCGGGGGGATGCTAGTGCCGGTTGGGAAACGGTAACTGATACCGCCCTGGATTCTCCAGGTGTTGGTTGGTTCGAGTGGATCGTAGAGCGGGACGACCTGGGATGAGATATTGTAAAGCTCGAGGTATTCATCGAGGGTGTTGTTGTTGGTATCGCCCGGCGGAGAAGGGGGGTGATACATGATTTCGTTTATGACGATGGGCCCCACCAACGGCCCGGAATTGGCGGCATTGAGGGTGACGATGGTTTGTGCGACATAATCGACTTTGCCGACGCTGTTGGTGTAGCGACCGAATGAAACCCCATTGGCAGCCGGGCCGAACTTGGCTTCGGCGCGATAACCGGTCAGAACATCGGCTGCATTCGCCGCCGACAGATAGGCGCCGTCGCCATCCGAGGAATTGAACGTGAACGGAACGGCGGAATTGGTAAGCTGATGTTCATAGAAAACCACGTAACCGTGGCTTGGCAAGGTGGTACCGGAGGGGATACGGAACTTTTTGAAATTGGAGGGGCTATCGCTCAGGTACCAGCCGCCAATATCGGCGTCAGCGGAGCTTGGGTTGTATAATTCGATCGCATCCTCTTGTGGCGGATCGGTGTGGGAGAGAATCTCGTTGATGACGGCGTTGGACAACAGAAGAAAGTTGCTCTTGCCCGGCGATGCCGTGGCGACAAACGCAACGACGTTGGCGGATCCGTCCGGCAACAAACCCTCGGACACATCGGTTGTTTGTGGGCCGAAGGTGACATAGTCAATCGCCTGCCCGGTCCCGGCGAAAAGGCCGATCTCGTCTCCAGCCACGTCCAGCTTAAAGCTGACATGGTTAGCGCCACTGGCAGCGGAATCGTCGGCTGTGAACTGCTGGAAGGCAGTGGAACCGGTCCCGATGAACGAAAGGTCGGGAATCCGATATTTATATGGATCTTTTCGGAGGCTATTGCTCAAGTAAAGGCCGCCCAGGGCAGCCGGATTTGAATCTGGATTGAACAACTCGAACCAATCGCCACCGGAGCTATTCGAAGCCATCCATTCGTTGATCTTGAGCCCCCAAACGTTGCCCATGACTACCGGTATATTGGCGGCGGACAACGAGGGCTTCATTAAGGCCCAGGCGCCCCCGGCGACCTCGAGGCGGCCGATGGACAGGTCAGGTAGCTGCATGCCGAATACGACCGAATCAACCAGGTTGGTGGCTTGATCAAACATGTAAACTGCATCGCCGCCGGCATTCAGGCCGAACCCGGTGTTCCACGGGGATGCGGACAGGCCTCCATCGCAGTAGATAATCCAATAATCTTGCGGATGAATCACGGCGCCTTCGGGGAACTGCCAACGGTGCGGATTGGCGGGATCATCGGTCAGGCTCATTCCTGCCAGGCTGACATCCGCAGTGCCGGTGTTGTATAGTTCGATCCAATCGGACGCGTTGCCCGATTGATCGCGAAGAGTGGCGTTATCGGCCAGGACCTCATTCAGGATGACAGCGCCATAGGCTTGGTTTGCGGTTTGCGTCAGCAGTCCGATTAGAATCGAGACTACATGCAGGCCGGCTATTCGCTTCATAAGGGTGCAACTATTCATAAGTAACAATCAGGGAGAGCATTTGATGATGACACGTAAAATCGGACGCCGGCGGAAAGGCGTGTATCGGTATATTCCCAAAAGCCGGTCGATGATGAACCTCGAGAATCATCGGGGGGGATGTCATTTGAAGCCACGGAATTGGGACCACCCGGTGTGCCGCCGTCGGTTCTGCTGGCCGCCCAATTCTGCCCGTATTGATTGGGCAAAGCAGGGTTCATTAGCTCGATGGATTCGCCTCCACCATCCGCCCATGTTGTCCATTCCCAACCGCGCCACCAGTCGGGATGGCCCGGATACGCCTCACCCTCGCGCCGCACCGCCCAATCGCCCTCGGCGGAGTAGGGGACCCAACCGATCCGGCGCCCGGCGGCATCCTCCAATTCAATGGCCTGGCCATTGTTGCTGAGATCCGGGTGGAACATGATTTCGTTGATGACCACTTGCGCCGCCAGGTGGACAGTCGCAATGACCCACGCCGGAAATAGAAAGACAAACAATTTCCGCGACCGCCTCATGTTGCGCAAATCACGTCTGGCGGGAAAATCCGGTCCGCCGTTCTCATCCCACAGGATAGAAGACGGCCCCGCAACAAGCTCAAGATGATCCAGACCCTGTGGATCGCTGCGATTCCCCGCGCGGAACTTCGGACTTGCATCGACATGGTTCAACTCCAGGCACGGAATGTTCGTTGCTTCATAGCCGTCCGGTGCCGGGCACGTTTCTCCTGCCGCTTCCCCAAAAGCACAGGTATAACAAAATAACAACAGCAGTTTTCAGGCCAGGGATCAAGCTGCTTTTGCGCAACGCGCATCGCACAGGTGTGAGGCCAAGCGAACGGACCTGAATTAAATAAAAACCTCCGTGCGCTTCGCGGGTTTACTTTTGATTTCCCGGGAGCGTCTTTTTCAGTTGTTCGAGGATGTTCTGGCCAGCCTTTTTCAGCGATTCCGCGGTGCGGC
>JAMCZD010000512.1 GCA_023473405.1 Candidatus Omnitrophota bacterium | reverse complement strand
GAATCGCCATGCCAGAACCTCCCGGCGCCATTTCCTGATTGTCCTTGCCGGCTGCGGCATGCCGGCGCTGCTCCATTCCGATGAATCGCGGGACAATCATTCGAGCGCATTGCCCGGCTTTGATTGCTTCGCCGGTGGTGTGCGCATGGTATCCAACGGCCAACGCCGCGTTGCTATGGAATCTGGCGGAAGAGCGGCGTGAGTTTACACTCTGCGCAGGAAGGGATCAGCGGCGGGTGACGGTTGATGGATTGGATGTGGCGCTGGTGGAAACGGTGAAGACGGCGTAGGGGATTTCCGCGCGGAAGTTCAAAAAAACAAATCCCTATTCCCTGGCCACCTCAGCCACAAGGGGTTTTGAATGTCCCTTTACCTGTTGACGATGAACGATAGCCAATGCGGGCGGAAAGTGAAAGCCGCCGTAAACTCCGCCACTAGGCAGAGCTCCAGACCAATTCTCGAATTGCGCTTGAGCGCAAGGAATGGAGCTATTGAGAATTGAATCGGCATCGGCAGGCGATTCCCCTTGCTACGTAGTCCCCTTGAGCGGGATAATCAGACACGATGCCAGGCAAGAATCGCCATGCCAGAACCTCCCGGCGCCATTTCCTGATTGTCCTTGCCGGCTGCGGCATGCCGGCGCTGCTCCATTCCGATGAATCGCGGGACAATCATTCGAGCGCATTGCCCGGCTTTGATTGCGAAATCGAGCGATTCATGCTGGCACGCGGCATCCCCGGCGGGGCCTTGGCCGTGCTGAAAGACCGCCGATTGGTCTATGCGCGCGGTTATGGTTGGGCGGATCGCAAAGGGCGATTGCCAGTCAAACCGGACTCCCTATTCCGCATCGCCAGCCTGTCCAAGCCCATTACCGCCTTGGCAACGCTTAAACTGGTCCAATGCAGGCTTCTCTCTTTGGATACACAAATACTCGATTTGATCCATCCCTTTCCCCCCGCCAATAAAATCACGCACTCCTCCCACTGCAATCCTCCTTCCCCACCCTATCCTGTCCGGGCCAATTATTCCGCTGATCCCATCCCACAAACCTATCCCCTTAATCCTGTCAATCCTGTCCCCTCAGCACATCCGGTTCATCCTGTCTTACCCTCAGACCCGCGCTGGAGGGAGATCACCGTCCTACACCTTCTCCAGCACACCGGCGGTTGGGACCGCGACCAAGGCTTCGATCCCATGTTTCGGCCACGGCAGATTGCCCGCGCCATGGGTGTTTGCTGTCCTCCTGCGCCCCGCGCCATAATTGATTTCATGCTCGAGCGTCCGCTTGATTTCGATCCTGGCACGCGGTATGCCTATTCGAACTTCGGTTATTGCCTGCTGGGCCGCGTCATCGAAGCCTTCGGGGTGATGCCTTACGAACAATTTGTAAGGCAAAAGATACTGTCTAGGATCGGTATTGAATCGATGCGCATTGGGGCTTCCCTCGAGGTGAACCGGGCCCCGAACGAAGTCCGTTATTACACGGCCGACGACGGGATGGCTCCCAGCGTCTTTTCTCCTGGTGACCAATCGGACGCCGCCTCGGCGGCAGTTCCCGAGCCATACGGAAGCTTTTGTCTCGAGTCCATGGACTCGCACGGCGGCTGGCTGGCGTCCGTGCTTGATCTTGCCCGTCTGACGGCGGCCTTGGATGATCCGTCCGGGGGTGCGCTGCTCGATCCGGGCCTCCTTGCCGCGATGTATGCCCGACCGCCATCGCCGCTTTGGCGGAACACCGATGGCTCGCTGAAGGACTTCTATTACGCCTGCGGGTGGCTGGTGCGGCCTATGGGAAAAGCCGGGCGGGCCAATTACTGGCACAACGGCAGCCTGCCCGGTACTTATGCACTCTGGGTGCGTCGCCGGGACGGGCTCAGTTGGGTGGTTCTGTTCAACCAACGCTCCGGCGATCCCAAACTGCCCGACAGCGAAATCGACCCGGCCCTTCACCGCGCCGCCGCGCAAGTGAGGCACTGGCCGTGCGCCGATTTGTTCGGGCGCTGACCAAGCAGCCAGGATCGATCCCGTTCGAAGGCGCCGCCGAGCTATGTCTTGACGGTCCGGCAAGGGGTGGTTTAGATAAGCTCAGCGTTTTCAGTAGTGGCGCCGCCGGAACGCTGCCGGGCTTCGAACGATGCGGAACCTGGCGAGGCCCGCATCGATGGCGTGATGAAGACGCCTTCGAGTTTATGAACGGGCCATGTGCCGTTACGGATAAAATGTGGAGTTGCGCCAGCACAGATACAACGGCGAAGGCGCTTTCGCGCAAGCCAAAGCGGTGTCGCGCCATGTTTGCCACCGCACTCCATAAACGTCAGATATGCCGACATACGAATATAATTGCGAAAAATGTGGTCATCATTTCGAAGTCGTCCAATCCATTTCCGCTGACCCCCTTCAGGTTTGCCCCGAAGAGCATTGCCCCAAAAAAACCTGGGGCAAAGGCCGGGTAAAACGCGCCATCGGCATGGGGGCAGGCATCATTTTCAAGGGGAGCGGCTTTTATACCACGGATTACCGCAGTGAAAGCTACAAGGCAGCCGCCAAACGTGAATCCGAAGCCGCCAAACCGTCCGCCGTTGATTCCAAGACGGCTTCGACTTCGAGCGCGCCCAAGCCAGCCAAAACGGAGTCGACCAATACTTGAGCTGGGCTCGTTCCGAGTGTTCTTGAAGCGCAGGAAACGCTGTAAGCGATGGGCAACCGGCGAAGACACCGCGCTGCTCCAAAACGCTTTGGGGCCTTGGACGAAAGTTGTCAGGATCGATCCGGCGCGCATGAATCCTGCTTTATGATTCCTATCGCATGAAGCCGCCCGTTCACCGATTCAAGATTTGGATTCCGGTGTTTGCCGCGTTGGGGGTCGTTGCCGCAGGCGCCGGCGTATTGTTGTTTCTCACAACCTCTCCGGTCTATCTCGAAGGCGCCGAGGCGCCTGATCCGCTGGCCGCCAGGGAGGCAGCCCGCAAATTGAAGCGGTTCGAGGAGGCGCAGGCAGCGGGCCAGCGCGGCTACATCTGCCTGGCGCCGGTGGAATTGAATTCGCTCTTGCAGCAGCGCTATCTCGATGGAAAGAGGGCGAAAAACCAACCGACATCCCCTCCCGCATGTCAGTTGCTAAAATGCCGTCTTGTCCTCACCCCGAACGGGGCGATCTGGCTCGCTTGGGTCCGCAAGAAATGGCTTGGCCGCGCCTGGGACCTGACCTGGCAGCGCACGGCGCAATTCAAGCGGGCCACCCACGGCTGGGGCATTGAAATAACCGGAATGCGCCTGGGCAGGCTCGGCCTTTTGCCCAGATTTTGGCCGGTTGTCCAGGAATGGTTCAGAGATGCCGACCTGCCGTTGCGTGAACCCTATGACTGGCTGACCCGCCTGCCGGCGGTGCAAACCGTCACCAACGAAGTGCGGCAAGGCCTCGATCTCAAGCTCTACAACTATCCGGAGCCGACCGCGCTCTCGCAACGTTAACCGATGAGGACGACTTGGTTGCTTTTTTGCCTGTTGTGGGGCGTTCCTGTTTTTGCCGCGACCAAAACCAACGCCGTCATCACGATCTACAGCGGCAGCGAGCAATTCATCGTGCAGGGCGTTCCCCTGAAAGACCAGTCCCTGACGGCCGATGCCTCGTCTCCCAATCCCGTCCTGCGACTCGATCCCGGTTTGCTGGCGGTATCGTGCGAACGCATCAAATCGGCAGTGCTGCGCGAACTCGAAATTCCGGATTGTTGGCGCGGTAATATCCGGATTCGCATACAATTCACCAGCGTCAGAAAACCACCCGTGACCATCCAATCAACCTACTTCGCCGACGGATGGCAGTATCGCATCGTGCTGCCCGATGAAATGCACAACAGCGAACTGGTCCGGGTAATCGTGGAAGCCTTGCTGCTCGAAATGGCCAATCGCAACGGCGGTCCTTTGCTTTCGGAAATACCCCTGTGGCTGTCCGAAGGATTCACCCATCTTCTGCTCGAATCCGCCCACCGCGACTTGGTTCTCCAACCCTTTACTCACACCGTGCGCCTGGAACGGAAACCCGATCCCATAATCGCCTTGAGAAAACGGTTGCGCTTCCAAACGCCTTTGTCCTTTAGCCAGCTCAGTCTCCCTGCCCCGTCGGTGTTCAAAAGCGACAATTGGGAGACCTATCAGGCCTACGCACAATTGCTGGTAGCCGAGCTGTTGCGTCTCAAGAGTGGCCCGCCCTGCATGTGGAATATGCTATGCGAGATGCCGGCATACCTGAACTGGCAAACTGCCTTTCTCGATGCCTACCGCAATTATTTCACCAGCCTGCTCGACGTGGAAAAATGGTGGGCCCTCGCCCTGGTTAACGTCAATGGCCAGAACGAGTGGCACGGTTGGACCCTCTCCCGCAGTTGGGATAAACTCGATACCATCCTCAGCCTGCCCGCCGAGGTCCGCTACACCACCAACAACCCGCCGTTCCACTACCAGATCACCCTCCAGCAATTCCTCAAATCGTGGGATTATCCGCTCCAAGGACAAGTGCTCCGCCAAAAAATCGCCCTGCTTAAGGCCCTCCGGATCAACGCCTCGCCCGCTATCCTCCCTCTATTGGATGCCTACCAACTCGCCCTGCAACAATACCTTGATAAACACGACCAAATCAATCGCGCCGCCAGCCTCCGCGGCGAGTCAATCATCCGCCCCGAATTCCTCCTGCACGACCTCCTCAAACAATTGGACGCCCTCGATGCCCGGCGCGCCACCCTCGAACCCGGCACTGTCTCGGCCTCGAATACATCCCGTTAATCACACCCGTTGAATCCGGCGTGTCCGGCTGAATTTGGATTTGACGCCTTGGATGGAGCCGGATATGGAATAGCCATGAATACCACTCATCGTGCCCGGCCTGGCCGCCAAATACACGCAATCGCGCCAGGCCTGGCAGGAAACCGCCGATCTGTTCAACCAGCTCGCCGAACAGGTAAAACCCCACAACATGCGCGTCGGCTACCATAACCATACCACCGAGTTCAAACCTTTGGACGGCGAGCTGCCCTGGGACACCTTCTTCAGCCGCACCCATAAAGACGTTGTGATGCAGTTCGACACCGGCAACGCCATGCTCGGAGGCGGGGACGCCATTGTTTACCTGAAACGCTACCCGGGCCGCGCCGCAACCGTTCACCTCAAACCCTATTCCAAGACCAAGCCCAACGCCCTGATCGGCGACGACGAACTCCCATGGCTCGAAATCTTTGACCTGTGCGAGACCACTGGCAAAACCGAGTGGTACATCGTCGAGTATGAAAGTGACGCCTTTCCCCCGCTCGTGAGCGTCGAAAAGTGCCTCGAAGCGCTCCGCCGGTGGGGCAAGTGCTGAAGCCTTTCGGTTCTCCAAACAAAGATACCCATTCGCAGGCCGGTCAACAGCCGGTTTCACCCGGATCGTTTTTCCGGTCGTCATCGCCATCATTGCCATCCTGGCCGCCCTCATAACCCCATCCGGGAATGGGAATTCTCTTGCCGCGATATAAGCTGTCTCGATATTCCCATAAGTTTTTTTGCAGTTTCGCGCGTTGGCCGCACCAGGGCCCCCCATGCCGTCAGTTTTCAATGAGGAACAAGGGGATAGCTGGTTCCCCCAACCCGGATATTTCGTTGAACGCCGGGTCAGGGGACCCGGCCTACAGGGACGGGCTTTTGAGGGCTGTAGGCCGTGTGCCCTTACACGGAAGGGTGTTGGCGTTTCAAAGGAAGTGTGAAATATCCGGGCTAAGGCAAATGGCCATCGAGCATCCGTGCGTCCGCCTGGTCTTCACCTCCATCACTGGTAGTCGGATGCGGGTCTGCGATCTCGGACCGATTGCCCGTGATCCAGGAGAATACTCCCGATTCTATCGCGGAATTTCTGAGAAACTCTGCCACGAGTAGGGCATCGAAAATAAGGCGGACCAGTCGACGTACGATCCCGCCAGATTAACCTTTTTGCCCTATGAAGGAGCCAAAAACGCCATACGCACCAGCAGTCGAGTTGCTGGACCGCCACGCCGTTGGGCTCGCCGGCCTGGAAACGTGCGATCAGTTGCTGGATTTCGTGCTCTTGGGCCAGGAGGAATGGGGGCGTCGCCCCGGCTTTTTTTTTACGCCCTGGCTGGCCAGTTGCTCGCGGCTCTGGGCGATAATCAACTGGGCATACTGCTCCACTAAATCCTGGAATCGGGCGTAGGCCTTCAAGGCCTCCTCCAGCAAGGGAACCTGTTCAGGCTGGATGTGGCGGGGGACGTTCTTGCCCTTCTCCCAACGCTGCAATTTGTAGTAAGGAGTCGGCTGGGGCGCACGATCCTTGAAGGTATAAGGGGAGAGGGTGCCCCTTTCCATGAGTTGGATTTGGGCGATTTGAGCCAAGAGCTCAGTTTGAGTAGGGTTCTTCATATATGTAACTAATAATATAGTTACAAAGGGTCGCATTACAAGCCCAAATCACGATTCCGAAGA
>JAMCZD010000087.1 GCA_023473405.1 Candidatus Omnitrophota bacterium | reverse complement strand
ATTCGGGAGCAGTTCAAAGGCAACCGGATTCAGTTATGCTCGATCATCAATGCCAAGGCCGGCGGGTGTCCGGAGGATTGCCGGTTTTGCGCGCAATCGGCGTTTTACACGACCGATTCACCGCGGCACGGATTTATTGATCCGGAACCGGTTCAGCGGGCGGCGCGGGAGGCCCAGGCGAACGGGGTGGCAGCCTTGGGGATCGTCGCCGCCTGGAGGGGATTGACCGAGGGCCCGCTGCTGGATGAGGTATGCGAGCGGGTTACCGAGATGGCACGAACCCGCCGGGTTCGTCCGGACGCGTCGCTCGGGATGATCAAGGAACAACGGGTAGCCGACCGGCTGAGGGAGGCCGGGCTGGTTTGTTACAATCATAACCTGGAGACATCGCGACAGTATTTCCCGAAACTATGTTCCACGCACAGATATGAGGACCGGCTGGAAACCATCGATCATTTGAAGCGGGCCGGGCTGCGGGTTTGTTCCGGGGGGATCATTGGAATGGGGGAGACGGAAGATGACCGTTGCGACCTTGCATTCACGTTAAAGGAAGCGGGAGCGGACTGTGTGCCAATCAACATTCTGAATCCGATCCCCGGCACACCACTCGCCAACGTGCCCCCTCTGCCGCCGATGGAGATATTGAAGACCATCGGGTGTTTCCGGTTTGTGCTGCCGCGGCAAGAAATATTGGTGGCGGGCGGGCGGGTGGTGAACCTGCGCGACCTGCAGAGCATGGTCTTCATGGCCGGCGCCAGCGCCTTGCTGGTTGGGAATTATCTCACCACGCTCAATCAGCCGGTGGAAAAGGACTTGCAGATGCTGAAGGACCTGGGGCTCGATTCCCGACCCTGGGAGGTGGTTTGACAAAGGCAACCCGTGAGTGCCTGGATTCGAACTGGGATGTGGGCCGGCACCGCGATTTTTCTGTGGTTTACCTGGCAACCGTCGAGTCTGCCGCGATTCGAGTCCGTCCGGTTTGAAACGCCTGCCGCGGTCGAAGAAGACAGCACCGCATGGCGCGGTTCGAGTCTGCCCAAGACCATAGGGCTCACCCCGGTAACGGACCAGGTTCCCGGTTCCGGGCGCCGGCAACATTTGACCGGCACGGTGGGCGGGGGCGCGCCTGGGCTTGCCGTTGGTCCGGGTATCCAATCTCAGTTCACGAATCGGGATTCGGGCGAGATTCGCGGGCGCCGCGTCCCGGAATTGACCTTGTTTTCCGAGCTTGGGGGACCTGGTCTCGCCGCCCGGGCCGTGCCACTGCCCGAGGCCAACACGTTGGCTCATTTGAATTATCGGGAGCGGCGATTTGGCAGATTGCAGACTGCCAGTGGCGGGACAGTCTTGTTCAATCCCGAGGTCATCATCGTGAAGTTCAAAGGTCAGAGGCACGTGGCGGCCTTGAGGGTTGAACCCGGACGCGAATGGGCGGCGGTTCATGCGATAGCCGGCAGGAGAGACGTTGAATTCAGCGAGCTGGATGAGTTCGAGCAGCGGGCTTCGACACCCAATGATCCGCTCCTCAGCCAGCAGTGGCATCATCAAAAGATCGGCAGTTACCTGGCTTGGGACAAGTGCCCGGGCCGCAGCAATATTCTAATAGCCATCGTCGATACCCCGTTCCAGATGGACCACCCCGACCTGGCGCCGCATACAAGGAGCGGTTGGGACGTGGTCGAGAACGAGCCGGTGAACGCGAGCCAAGGTCTTGAACACTCGACCCTCGGTGCCGGCATGGCGGCAGCCGTTATTGGCAATGCGATTGGGATCGCCGGTGCGGCCAACTGTGGCATCCTGCCGATCAACATCAATGGCGCCCTGAGCGAGATGTACGATGCGGTCATCTGGGCCGCCGACCACGGGGTCCGGGTGGTCAACATCAGTTGGTCCGGGGGCGACAGCGACACCGTGAATGCGGCGGGCGCATACCTCAAGACCCGGGCGCGCGGCATCCTGGTCATGGCGGGCGGCAACCTGGGGGCGAATCAGTTTCGCACCAATCAACCGGACATATACTGCGTTTCCATGACCGACGCGGCGGATAATATGCGGTCGCTTCCAGGGCCGCAGGTTGATTTTGCCGCACCGGGCTGGGACGTCTTCTCAACAACCACAAACAATGGCTACACCTATGGCTCCGGGACCAGTCTGGCGGCCCCGTTGGTTGCCGGTGTCGCGGCGTTGCTGTTCAGCATCAACCCGACACTGGGTCCGGACGAGGTGATCGATCTGTTGAAAAGCACCGCCTTGGACAAGGGCCCGCCGGGGTGTGACCGGTGGTATGGCTGGGGCCGGATCAATTTCGGTGCTGCTGCCGCGGCGGCGGTGGCAACCCTGCCGCGCATAGCCGGCGTAGACCATGCCAACAGCCAGGTGATTGTCTCGACCGAGTTCCATTCCGGGCTGACTTACAGTCTATGGCGAACTTCGACCCTGCCCGGCGAACCGTGGATACAAGTGACCAATGCGGCCCTCAGTTTTGACGGCAACCGGGTTCTGTTCCGGGATGCGCTTTCGCCCAATGCCTCCGAGCGACCGCAATTCTACCGGATCGGCGTCAGCGTTCCTTAAGCGAACCTGGCGGGTCCGTCTCACGAAGGGAAAAGGGACGCGAACCTGGGGCGGACTACCCGGTTAACATAAAGTCATATTAGTTACTGCTTTCTACTATAGTCTAGTATAGACGACCGGTGTTAGGGCGATTGTATCGTCTTTCAGCTTGCAAGTTGGGATTGAATTGATAAAGTGGCTCCCGCGTGATGACTAATTCACAAAATCTCGTCAGCTTACGTGCGGCGCGCGTGATTTCCTTGGTATCCAACGCAGTTTTAGGGCTATTCCGGAGAAAGGCAAGATATGCGACTTTGCGAGCCTAATTGTCAGTCTTCCATCGTAGTTGGAATCTTGGCTATTTTCGCTACTAGCACCTGGGAGCCGGTATCGGTTCAAGGGGCCGATTGTATGACGCCGCCGGCGGGTTTGGTGGGGTGGTGGCCGGGAAATGGCACGGCGGGCGATGCGTCCGGTTCCAACCCGGGGACGTTGCAGAGCTATGCTACGTATGCCCCGGGGCGGGCAGGTCTGGCGTTCAGCTTGAATGGAGCCGGGGGTTATGTGGAAGTGCCGGACAGTCCCTTGTGGGCATTTGGGAGCAACAGTTTCACGTTCGAGCTATGGGCCAATTTTGCGGCGGCGGGCAACCGGGTTTTTGTGGCCAGCGATGCCGGCGGGGGCAGCCACGACAAATGGCTATTCTGGCTGAACGGTGGCAAGCTCCAATTCCATGTCAATGACAGCACGGGGGATGCGCTAAGTATTGGTTCGGCTTCGTTCTCACCCACTATTGGGCAATGGTATCATTTGGCATTAACGCGGAGCGGTTCGAACTTCACCTTCTACGTTGACGGCTCTTCCGTCGCCACCAACGCCGCTGTCCGGGCCATTCCCGACGTATCGGCTCCTGTGACCATTGGGCAGGCGGAGAGCAACTATTACTTCAACGGGTTACTGGACGAGGTATCGGTTTACAACCGGGCGTTGAGCGCGGCGGAGATCGCGGGCATCTACAACGCCGGCAGCGCCGGAAAATGCGGGGCCGCCGCCTCCGGTTCAGGAGTGCCCTATTTCACCGATTTCGAGAATGGCATCGGGCCGGAATGGGGTGTGCCGCTGGTGAACACGAATGAGACCCTTGGCTTTACGGCGTTTACCGGGCGGTTCGCCAACAATTCCCAGTCGCTGGTATTAACCAACCTGGTTCCCGGCCAATCCTATACGCTGGGTTTTGACTTTTATGCCATTGACACGTGGGACGGCAACTCGGGTGACTACTTTAACGTGGGCGTCAACGGGATCCAGGTCTTCCACGAAACCTTTGCCAATTACAACGGAGAGCCGCCCAGTAATTCGCAGAGCTTTCCCCGGAGCCCGGATGAAGGCCGGGCCAATTTCGGATTTGGCGCCAATAATGTGGATGCAGTCTATCGGAACATCGAAGTCACGTTCATCGCCTCGAACGCATTGACTGTGCTGACGTTCAGCGGCCAGGGTTTGCAGGACATTGGTGACGAGTCGTGGGGTATCGACAACGTCGGGGTGCGCCTGACGTCGGAGCTGGCGGGCACCTTCATCCGATCCACCAGTTTGCCTCCGGACCATTCAACCAATAGCGCCGCCATCGATTCCTTTATCGTTTCCGCCAATGCGCCACTCCTGGCCGCTTCGGCCACCGACAGCGCCAATTACAGCCTGCGCGAAGCCGGCGCCAATGGAGTTCTCGGCGATGGCGACGATGTGGTCGTCTCGCTGACGCCGTCGCTGCCGGGGGCAGGAGGCCGTTCGGTTTCCCTGGCGATCGCCGATTCACCTTTGCCGCCGGGACATTATCGGTTCCAGACCACGACCGGTCTGGAGGGGACCAATGGCAGCCCGGTCCCGGCCTACACGCGCTTCTTGGTCATCGCCAGCCCGATGAATGGCGCGATTGAAACGGCGAATAACAACACCTTGGATACAGCCACGGCGTTGCCAACGACCGAGTCCCCGGCAGGCAGCGGTTTTCTGACGGCTTTTGCTGTCGGGCTGTTTGCATCGACGAGCGATGTTGACTACTGGCATTTCGATGCCGAGGCGGGCGACGTGGTGACGGTCCGCCTCGAGAGCGAATCGCAGGGAGTTTATCCCCACCTCCGGTTGCGGGATGCGACCGACCGCGACGTTGCATCGGCGGACGGCGATTCCGGGGGTGTAGTTCAGCTCCAGCAAATTACGCTTAGTTCGCCGGGCACCTATTACTTGAGGGTTTGGAGCAGCAACAACCGTTCGCGTTACTGGATGCGCCTGGACCAATCGCGCGGTCCGCAAATGGAAACCGAGGACAACGGCAGTCAAGGCAACGCCAACCTGGTCAACATCACCTTCAGTCCGGGGCTTTACCAGGGGCGCATGGCAGGCGCACTGCCAACCGCCGATTCCGCCGGCGACTTTTTCCGGTTGGGCACACTCAACGTTGGCAATGCCATCAGCGTAACCGCGCTTTACCCGGTTGGCTCGACGTTGACTCCTGGCCAAACCATCCTCAGCGTCCAACTGGACGGCAACCCAGTCGCCCTGGTGACGAACACCACCGGGAACCTGAATTATACGATCGTTTCGAATGGTGTTCATTACGTCCACGTAGAGAGCGCCAATCGCGGTCTCCGGGCGCAATACCTCTTGAACATCAGCGGCAGCGATGGCGTTCCGCCCCTGGTCACAGGAACCAGCCTGCCGGATGCGGGCGCCACGACGACCGGCATTATCGATCGATTCACCCTCACCTTTTCCGAGGACATCTATGCCCCCGCCATCGGCAACTCGGCCAATTACGAATTGCGCGGGGCCGGCCCGGACGGTTCCTTTGGCACCGGTGACGACAGACTTTACACGGTGGTCAGCACCGGTTATTCCAGCGGCTTGGAATCGCCGTATGCCATCACCGATGGACCACTCCAGCCGGGCCAATACCGCTTCACGGTCCGCACCGGTATCCTCGATCGCGCTGGTAATAACATGGCGGCGCCCTTCGTCCGGAACTTCACTGTGGCGAACCTGGGTAATTACGTCATCGAGAACCGCAACAATGACGCTGCCGGATGGGCAACCTCGCTTAGCGCCGCGCCCCTGACCAACGCCGACGGCACCGTCGGCTGGATCAGCAATGTGAGCACGGCTTCGCGCCCGCACGGGATGGCTGCCGGACGGTTCAATGCCGATACCTACCTCGACCTGGTTACGGCCAATTGGGATGGCGACAACGTCACGATTCTGACCAATAACGGCGCCGGCCTTTTCACCGCGGTCACCAATATTCCTACTGGGAACAATCCCCTGGCGGTGGGTGTTGGCGATTTCAGCGGCGACGGCAAGGCCGATCTCGCGGTAGCCAATTACAATGGCGGCAGTGTCACCATATTGCTAGGCGACGGCAATGCCTCGTTCCAGGTCCTGACCAATCTCACGGGATTTTCGAATCCCTACAACCTGGCCGTCGCGGACCTGAATGGCGACGGCAGACCCGACCTGGCCGTTCCCAACGCCGGCAGCGAC
Source organism: Candidatus Omnitrophota bacterium (assembly GCA_023473405.1). Lineage (GTDB taxonomy): Bacteria > Verrucomicrobiota > Verrucomicrobiia > Limisphaerales > UBA1319 > JAMCZD01. The sequence continues at coordinate 378 of JAMCZD010000087.1, read as the reverse complement.
CGCCTGACCGTGCTTCTGGGCAATGGCAACGGGACGTTCCAGGTTCTCAGCAATTACACCACCGGTGATTATCCCCAAACCGTGTCCGCCGGTGACCTCAACGGAGACGGGAGGTTGGACCTGGCCGTTGCCAACTACAACAGCGGCACAGTTACCATTTTCCTGGGCAACGGAACCGGGTCATTCCAAACCGAAACCAACCTGCCCGCCGGGCCGAACCCGCGCTATCTCGTTATCGGCGACGTGACCGGTGACGGCAGGCCCGATATTGTGACCATGAACTCGGGCGATAACACGGTAAGCGTGCTAGTTGGAAACGGCGATGGGACCTTCCAGTCCCGGCGTTTTTACTACGACGGAACCACCGACGCATACCAA
>JAMCZD010000242.1 GCA_023473405.1 Candidatus Omnitrophota bacterium | reverse complement strand
GCGGGCGCGTTCGAGATGGTGCCCGCGTCGATGCAGGGGGAGGAAGCGGCCAGGTGGAAGTCGGCGGACTCACGGTTGACAAACTGGGGATTGGATTGGATGTCGGTAGGGTCCGCCGAAAGGTTGTTATAGTCGTTGTGATTGATGTTGTTCACGCAATTGTTTTGCAGCACAGGCATGATGGTGGTCCGCCAATCGCGCCAGATGCCGGATGAATTGGAGGCCACGATATTGTTGGCGAGGATCAGCTTGTTCGTCATGAGAGTGATGGCAATGGCCCCGCCCATGTCGCCCAGGAATGAGGCAGGCGCGTTATTTCCCACGAGGGTATTGTTGGCAATGATGGTATCGGTGGTGGAATTGACATTGACCATGCAATAAATGCCGCCGCCCATACCGCCTCCGCCAAACCCGCTGAAATCGTAAGCAAGATTATCGAGGACCAGGTTGTTGTGAACGCGGGAGGCGAGGCAGCTATTCAAACAGATGCCGCCGCCAAAGACCGCCACGTTGCCCCGGACCGTATTGGCTTCCACCACCAGGTTGGAAACGAAGGAGAAGGTGAGCGCGCCATAACTTGAGCCCTGGTAAGGATAGTAACTATAAAGCGCGTTGCTCTCGATGGTGTTGCGGGCAACGAGCAACGGCGACAGCGTCCCGTAAATGGCGGCCCCATCATGCGCATGGTTCCGGCTGAACACATTATCTTCGATAGTCGCCATGGATTCGTTGCAATAAATGCCGCCGCCGGCGCCATCTTCCTTGTTAAGGACTTCATTTTCGATGAACGCGTTGCCCGTGATCTCGACGTGACCCAGGTAACAGTAAATGGCGCCGCCAAAGGACTCGAACACATTAAAAGGACTGCCAATGGAATTGGTCTGGAGGTTGTTGTTCGCAATGACCGGCGCGCTGACTCGGCAATAAACCGCGCCGCCTCGCCCGCCGAAACGATTGGTTAGGTCGGGGTGTAGGATGTAGCCTGCGGTGTAGACGCCTCCATTCTGCAAGGTGAACCCGTCCAAGGCACTGACTCGATAACCGGCATTACGGTAATAAACCACCTGGGGAGTTCCGCTGCCATCGATGACCGCCGGATTCGCCGCCGGATTGCGCGCGGTCCGGTTGGTTTCGTTGCCCGCGAATCCGCCGTAGAGATACACAAACGCCGGGGGCATGATGTGTTCGAGATACGTTCCCTCGGCCACCCAGACTTCGCCGCCGGTGGCCAGGGCGGCGCCGAGGCCGCCCGCAATGCTCTTCTTCGCTGTGGCCCAGGTCAGTCCATCGGTGTCATCGCCGGCGGGATTGACGTGGATGATCGGGGTCGGCACGTTCCAGGTCGTGCCCGCCGATTCGTCGGCGCCCATATCTACCGCCTTCCCCTGAATTCGAGGCTGGCGGTCAATGTCCGATTGCCCCAATTCCACCAACGCGGTCGAGCCGGCGTCCACACATGGCGAGTCGGGCTGCAAATGGAAATCGCCGATGGCGCCGTTGGCGAACTTCGGGTCGGCGGATAAGTTGCCTCCGGTGACGGTGCGATCCGCGGTGCCCACGTAATTTGCGGACGCGCCGAGAACGGCGTTGCCATAGACATTGTTGAAGCGGATATCAGCGTCACTGATGCCCGCGATGCCGCGTTCAAAACCCATCGTGTTGAAGGCGACAATATTGTTGTTATTGGTGGGCCACGTGTTTGCCCAGTAAATCCCGGCGCCGTTGTTGGCGACAATGGTGTTGTTGGCAATGGTTGCCGCGCCGAGCCGCGAATCGATGACCGTAATGCCGCCGCCGTATCGTCCGCCGTTGGCCGCAATGACATTGTTGATGATGGTCGGCGCGCTAATGGCGCCGTCAATCGGACGACCGTCCAGGTCGGTCGCCGAGGCGAATATCCCGCCACCCCCCTCGCTTACGGTGAGCTCGTCGTAACTGGCCGAGTTCGCCTCGATGAGGTTATTGGCGATGATCGGGATCGAGTGCCGCCAACAGGCGATGCCGCCACCATTGCGTGTTGCCGTGTTGCGCGCGATTACGTTCCACGCGATCAGCGGCGATGAACCGACCACGGCAATCCCGGCACCATCGCCCTCGTCGTTGATGGATTGGTTATCAGCAATGACGTTGTTCGTGATGACCGGGAAATAGGCTTCGGTGCTGCTCACGAGGTTGAATCCCCAAATACTGATGCCGGCCCCGGCGCCGTCGGTGATGTTGTTGCGGATGGTGTTGTTGGCGATGATCGGCCCCGAGCCCACCATCGCGATGCCGCCGCCGTGAATCCCGTTGCCGCCGCCGATGGTAAAGCCATCCAGGCGAGTGGCAGGGCCGGCGTTGGTAATAGTGACGACCGCCTTGTTCGTCGTCCCCCAAATGACCGAGAGATGGTTGGTCCAGTTGCGCTGGTCGCGAGTGATCTCGGAGCCGGCGAAGCCGCCGTAGAGTGTGAGCGCGGGTTTCAAGGTCACGTGCCCAGCATAGGTCCCTTGCGCCACCCAGATCTCGTCCCCGCCTGTGGCAATGCCGATCGCGGCGCTTACGGTCCGTTTGGCGTTTGTCCAATTCGTACCGGGCAAAAGGTCGTTCCCGTTGGTGCTGACGTAGAGGGTGTCAGCCAGGCATGGGACACAGGAGCTAAAGGCCAGGAGTAACCCGATGCCGGGTTGCAGGAGCTTGATTTTCATAAAGAAATGGGTTGGGGATGTTTACCTCGTTCCCAGCAGCGGCCATTGATGAGGTGCCTTCTCACGGTCGTGACCACCGTACTCCGGGTTCAAGTTGAGGCGCAAGGAAAAAGGGAACGTTTTGCAAGCATGGGCCTGCAAGTATTTGAACCGTGGGATACGAATTCTAACTGCAAGTTCAACCCCGGCCTGGGAGCGCGAATGCCACAATCAGTCATGAATGCCAAACCCTCGCCCCAAGCGCATCATCTCCCGCTCTTGCCAATTCAGGACCTAATCGCCGATACTCATCACGGATGAAATTTAAGGAACTGGTATCGGTCCTTCGCACAAAAGGAAGTTGGATTCGACCGCCAGGCGAGATTAAATTACTAATATGAAAACGCTGCAAGTGGAATTGCCGGACCAAATGGCGCGCGAAATCACTGAAGCCGTGGAAACCGGTAAGTTTAAAAATGCGACGGAAGTCGTTCTTGTCGCTTTGCATGAGTTCATTTCCAGCCGTCGTTTTGAACTGATGGAGCAGCAACAATTGAAAGACATTGCCTGGGTTCTGAACGAAAAGCCCGCGGAATGAAACGGCTTCTGGCGGACACGGGCCCAATCCTACATTTACATGAGGCGGGTGGGCTTCATTTGCTGCCGCTCATCGGAGAGATTTTTTGGCCATCGAGGCGCACGGCTCACTTGGAGTCGTGCTTTGGGCCGCGGCCCACAAGCTCTTGAAAGAACCAGAAGCAAAATCATTTCTGGCCGGCCTGGAACGTTCTTCTCTGTGGATGTCTCGCAGGGTTCGCGCTGAAGCCTGGGCTTTTTTGGAAAAACTCTTCAATGAAATTTAGAGAACTAGTATCGGTCCTCCAATTGGCGATCAGCCCGGTGATTCTAATATCGGGCATTGGCTTGCTTTTGCTCTCCATGACCAATCGCCTCGGTCGCGTGATCGACCGTTCAAGATTGCTCCTGGAAGTATTGCGGCAGTCCCCCGAACCCGCCCGGGAACGAATTCGCGCCCAGTTGCGGATTCTGTCCGATCGCGCCCGGCTTGTCCGGATGACGATCACATGGGCGGCGGTCAGCTTGCTCCTGGCGGCTATCCTGATCATTGCCTTGTTCTTATCGGCCCTGTATCACTTTGAGCTGGCCCTGGTCATCATCTTCCTCTTCTGCGCCTGCATGGTCTCGCTGATCGGGTCCCTAGCCATGTTTACCCGTGACATCAACCTGTCCCTGGCAGCCTTGAAACTCGAGATGGACTCCGCCCGGGAGGACAGCCCGGAGTCATAGACTGCCTCTCAATGTTGGCTTCGGTGAAGGTCCATTCTGGCGCGTGGGAGCACGCCGCCGGTGGCACACAATTCATTTGCATTACCCATTGGAACCAGGTTCAATCATGGACGTTACCGAATGAACACAATTCAGTCAAGGCCGGCGCATCTTGAATTGATGCCAGGCCGTTGTGTTTGTTCCTCTGCCGAGTTTCGCGAGGATTGATTATGAAGAGCATCTTAACCTTGGTCTTTATCGGCATGATTGCCGTGGCGGCTTCTGCAAACACCGGGCCTAATCCAGGCCGGGTTTTTGCCTGGGACTTTACGAATGGGCTTTCCCAACCCTGGGAGACAATAGGTGGCAGGTGGGAAGTCAGAGATGGGTGTCTCAGGCAGACCGATCCCGGTCCCGATGATCCGAAGAAGGCCATCATAGTGACGGGAGACGCCGAGGATTGGTCAACTGATGTGGTCGTTACGGCGAAATTGCGCATCGACTCTTGGGAAGGCGACAGCGACTCGCGGGTTGGCATTTGCGTTTGCTCGGACAGGGGAGATGGCCACGGACTCAACCTGGTGTTTCATCGCGGCAGGCTCCAATTCCTGCATGACTTCGTGGCCTGGGGGGACGGATGCGACTTTGTTTATGAGACCGGGAAATGGTATTGGATGAAGCTATCCAAGAGCGGCGAGGAGATTTGCGGAAAGGCGTGGGCCGATAGCAGTCCCGAGCCGGCGGAATGGATGATTACCTGGACCGACTATGATGACACCGTAACGGGTTACCCTGGCCTCAACGGTGGTTCCAAGGGATCGGCATCTCTGTCGTTTGCTCAATTTCAAGTCGAGCGATTAACCAGCTCGGAAAGGAAGAAGAGCCTCGAGGGCACCGATGTCCGCTTGGACGGGACCTGGCAAGCCTGTCCCGAGCCGTTAACCTGCATCGGCGAGTCCGGTTTGGCCCGGGTTCAGTCGGCGTCGGACGGCTGGATACCCGCCCAGGTGCCCGGCGAGATTCACCTTGACCTGGTTAAAGCCGGGAAGATGCCCGATCCCGCCGTCGGCCTCAACATGCCTCAATGTCGTTGGACGAAAACCAATTCGTGGTGGTATCGGACCTCGTTCGAGCTCGAAGCCGGTTTTCAGCGGTTCGAACGCCAGCGATTGGTGTTCGACGGACTCGATCTGTATGCGCAGGTCTTTGTCAACGGGAAACTGGCCGGCGAGTCCGCCGATGCCTTTGTTCCCGCTGTGTTTGAAGTAAAACCGTTCCTGCGGCCCGGCCGTAACGAGTTGGTGGTGCGCCTGACTGAAGGCAGTGAATTGGCCCCTCGCGACCTTGGCAAGTCGCCGGCAACTTTTATGTGGCCCGGGAGAATCTGGCTGCGGAAACCACAATTCGAGTGGGGCTGGGACTGGGTGGATGGATTGCCGAACATCGGCATCTGGCGGAGCGTGCGACTCGAAGGCCGCAGGTACGCCGTGCTCCATGACCTGCGCATGGACACCTTGAGACAGGGAAACCAGGTATCCCTCGAGATGGAAGCGGTGCTCGAAAACTTGAACTCGGCCAAGCTGCGCGCCTGCACCCTCGACCTGGAAATCCGCCCGCCCGACGGCGGGACAACGGTCACTCGCCACTATGCCGTGGACGCGCCCCCAGGCCGGATGCCAATCCGGGACGTGATCGAAATACCGGATGCCAAACTCTGGTGGCCCAACGGCATGGGCGACCAACCGTTGTATCAAATTGTGGCGCGGGTATTGGACGGGTCCGGCGTTGCGACCAGCGATCGACGGGAATTCTCGATCGGCCTGCGCACCATCGAGATCGATCGCCAACGCCTCGCCCAAGGCACCCGATTCTGTTTCCGCGTCAACGGCCAGGACGTCTTCTGCCGCGGCGGTAACCTTGGTCCCCAAGATGCCATCCTGGCCCGCGTGTCCGATGCCAAGTACCAAACCCTGGTGGCGGAAGCAAAGAACGCCCATATGAACATGTTCCGCCTCAACGGCGTTTCCGAATTTGAAGGACCCGCCTTCTATGAGGCTTGCGACCGCGCCGGGATTCTTATCTGGCACGATTTCATGTTCGCTTGCTCGCCTTACCCGGAGGACAACTCGTCGTTCATGGCCACCGTGCAGGCCGAAATCACGTCGGCCGTTCGTATGCTGCGCCATCACCCCAGTATCGCCCTCTGGAGTGGCAACAATGAATGCTATGCCGGCTGCAAGAAATTATTCCAGCAGACCCTTCCGGACCTCTGCATGAAACTGGACCCGAAGCGTCCTTACTGGCCGGGCAGCCCCTGCGGCGGCAACTTGTCCGGCGATACCCATGGTTGGTATTGCGCCTTCATGACGCCCATGGATATCGCGTCCGAATTCCGTGTCCGTTTCGTGAGCGAATACGGGATTCTCGGCCCCTGTCACCTGGACTCGATCCGCGAATACCTGGGGACGGAAGAAGTGACGCGGGGAACCCCGGCCTGGAAGTTTCACACCCAGGATTGGGAACGGGCCAACGACTACGTCTCCAAAGGCATCCACAGAGAAGAACGTTCCAGGCCG
>JAMCZD010000471.1 GCA_023473405.1 Candidatus Omnitrophota bacterium | reverse complement strand
AAGCGGCGGCGCGGACGGCGGCCTTGGCATTGCGGTCCTTGACTTTGGCAGACAGCGCCTCGAGTGCATCCTCGCCGCAGACCTTGCTTTTCAAGAGCTGTCGCTGGAATGACGTAATCGGGTCGACTTGCCTCCAGGCCGCTTCCTCGTCGCGACTGCGGTATTCGTTCCGGGGATCGCTCAAGGAATGACCATAATAGCGGTAGGTGTTGACTTCGAGGAAACATGGGCCCCGTCCCTGGCGGCAAATCGCCGCCATCCGTCCCACCGCGTCGCGCACCGCCAGGACGTCCATTCCATTGACGATCTCGGCGTGCATGTTGTTATCCGAAAAACCGGCGGCGCGCCGGGCCAGGTGTCCAATCCCCAACACCTCGTTATCGCTGCGCCCGGTCATTGCATAGTGATTGTTTATAGCCAGGAAAATGATGGGCAAACCATACGGATGATCGCCTGCCAGCTCGTTGGTGAATTGGCCCTGGGCAGCAAAATTCAACGCCTCGAGCACCACGCCATTGGCAAAGGCGCCGTCGCCCAAAAAACAGCCGACAACGCTGTCGCGCCGTAAATATCGAAGTCCCAGCGCCGCCCCGGTGGCAATGCCAGCGCCCCCGCCGACGATGGCGTTGGCCCCGAGATGGCCGATGCTGAAATCGGCGATGTGCATGCTGCCGCCGCGACCTTTGCAATAGCCATCTTCCTTGCCAAACAGCTCGGCAATCGTGTGGTAAAGATGGTCCTCGAAAGCGGCCTCGAGCAGGTCCTCTCGATATCGAGCCTCAGCCGAGGGCACACGCGCGCGTAGCTGATCGTCCGTCATGGCGCGCAAGGCGACATTGCCTTTGGCCAGACTGTCGCCGTGGCCGCGGTGGGTGCTGGTGATCTTGTCCTGAAGGGAAAACATGCTGCATGCCCCGACCGAAGTCGCCTCTTGCCCGGCCGACACATGAGTGGGGCCGCGGTAGTTGAAACTCGGCAGCGGTTCATACGCGCCTGAACGCAGCTTCACGATCATCTCCTCGAGCTCGCGGATCATCAGCATGTCCTCGAGCAATGCCAACGCCTGCGGCGCATCCAACCTGCCCGACGCCACCTCCCCTTTCAAATCGCCGGAGTAGCAGTAAGCGGTGATCTTGCCGCAGTCGATCTCGAACGGCCTGAAATCAGGCCGCATATCGCTCAAATACAGATAAGCTGCCATGGCAATAGACTACCGCAAATTACCCCTTGATCCAGAATGGACCCGGAAAAAATCAGGCAAGTCTAGTTTTCGGTGGGTTTATTGCTTCTTGAGCGCCTGCGGATTTACCACGTTGGGCAGCTTCTCACCCCGCAAAGCCACGATGACCGTCTCGGCCACTTGCTTTCGGAGGCGGTGCACCGCCAGTGCGCTGCAAGAGGCGACGTGGTTGGTGATAATCACGTTCTCCATCTCGAGCAGCGGGCTGTCGCCGTTGATCGGCTCCGGCACGGTCACATCGAGCGCCGTTCCCCCCACTTTCCCTTCCTGGAGCCCTTGGATAAGGTCGTCCTGGTTAATGACGTTCCCGCGCGACAGGTTCAGAATGATGACGCCGCGTTTCATCTGGGCGAGGGTGTCCCGGTTGATCAGGTTTTTCGTTTGGGGGGTGCTGGGACAATGCAAGCTGATGATATCGCTGGCCTGAAACAGGGCGGGCAAATCGGACGCTTTTACCCCCATCGCCGCCATATCGCCCGCCGGCACGACCGGGTCAAAGGCCATGATCGCGCACTTGAACGGGCGCAACCGCTGGACTACCTCCCGTCCTATCCGCCCAAAACCGACAATCCCGACAGTCAGCGCCTTTAAAACCCGCATCTTGCTCAAATCCAAAGCCGTCCGCCATTTGCCCGCGCGCACCCGGTTCGAGATTTGCGGGATTTGACGGGTCAAAGACAGCATCATCGACAGCGTATGATCGGCTACCTCGTCTATGCAGTAGTCGGGCACGTTGCAAACCGGGATGCCCTTTTCGGTCGCTGCCGGCAGATTCACATTATCGACCCCGATCCCGTAGCGGATGATCACCCGGGCCTTGCTCATGGCATTGATGACCGGAGGCGTCAAGGGAGCAAACTGGGTCACTACGACATCGGCATCGGCAACCAGGTCGATCAACTCTTGCTCGCTTTTACACTGGCGCCCCACGAAATCGCAGCCCAACGGCTTCAATATCTGCGCTTCCGTTTCGAGGCTTGCAAAGGTATAATCCGTAACAACGACTTTTAATGGCGGTGTCATAATCTCTTAAATTGATAAATAACCACCTGAGAATCCTACCTCCGCGAACCTGAAATTGCTCGCCATTTTCGTCCGTTTTTCAACGTTTTTCAATCACCCTCCGCACCGAACCCGTGGCGGGTGCGCGACGTAATTCTTTCAAAATGTGTTAATCTAGCTTGTTTTGTTGTCCAGGACATAGGAGCACACCAAATACCTCTTTCCTTTGAATCTGCCACGCTTGCTCGCAGCGCCAACGGCGCGTTGCCAAACCAGCCTGGGGCAAAGCACCGGGATTGCGCCCATCAACGGGGTGAGTCCCGAGTATTGACACATAATGACTGGGCATTTGTTGTGCAGGCGCTTTAGCCACAAAACTGATACAGCGCGCCCAAGTCACCCGCGTCGATGTATCGAAAATCAGTCGGTTGGCGCGATCCAGTCGCTGGCTTACCGACCGTTCATGCTTCATGCATCGGCCCTGGCCTGTCTCACACCCGCCCTAAAAAAAGATGGATTTAGCGAAAACCACGGTATAGAATTGAATTACCAGGATGCTTGCTGCCACGTTTTCAACCAACTAAAAGCGATGCAAAAAAAGGAAACTCTATGAAGCCCGCTTCACCACAAAGCAACTACATCTGGAAGTTCTTCCGTGCTGGCGGCTTTGACCAGGTACGGCTTGACTCCGGAACGGATTTATTAAATCTCGAAAAGCTGGATCAGAAGTTGTGGGTTGCTCTCGCCTGCCCAACGGGTGGCTTGGAGATCGATTCCAGAACGCTCGCCCTGATCGATACCGACCACGACGGGCGCATCCGGGCACCGGAATTGATCGCGGCCATCAAGTGGACCGGCGACCTCCTCAAGCGGCCTGACGACTTGGTCCCGGGGTCTCCGGCGCTGCCGTTGGATTCCATTAACGACGCCACTCCCGCAGGCGGGCAAATCCTTGACTCGGCCAAACAAATCCTCACCTGCCTGGGCAAAGTTGGCGCAGACACCATCACCCTCGAGGACGTGACCAACGCCGCCAATGTTTTCGCGCAAGCCAATTTTAACGGAGACGGTATTGTGCCTCCCGAAGCGGCTCCGGACGAAGCCACCCGGGCCGTGATGAACGACATCATGGGGTGCTTCGGCGCGGATACGACTCGCGGTTGCAAGCCCGGGATCAGTCAGGAGAAGGTGGATCGGTTCTTCGCTGACGCCAAGGCTTATTCCGATTGGTGGGAGGAAGCCGAAAACAACGCCGCCATATTCCCGCTAAACGAATCTACCGCCTCCGCGGCTGCCGCGGTCAAGGCCGTGAAATCAAAAGTGGATGACTACTTCACCCGCTGCCGGCTGGCAGCGTTCGACCCGCGCGCCCTTAATGCCTTGAACCGCGAAGAGAAAGAATACCTGGCCCTGGCCGCAAAAGACCTCACCCTGACCGCCGCCGAAATTGCCGGCTTGCCGTTGGCGCGCATCGAACCGGGCCGTCCCCTGCCCCTCGAGGTTGGCCTGAATCCGGCCTGGGCAGGACCAATTGCCAAATTGCGCGACGAGGCCGTAAAGCCGCTGCTTGGCAGCAGAACCACGCTGACCGAGGGCGATTGGACCGCATTGGCCGGGAAACTCGATTCCTTCGAGATCTGGCTGGCTGGGAAAACCGGCGCCTCGGTCGAGAAGCTCGGCATCGAGCACGTCCGGGAGATTCTGGCCGGCGAGTCCAAAGCCGCTCTCACCGCACTCATCGCCAAAGACAAGGCCCTCGAACCCGAAGTCACCGCGATCGAGGATGTGGAGAAACTTGTCCGGTACCACGGTGATCTGCATACCCTCTGCAACAACTTTGTTTCTTTCCGAGATTTTTACAGCCGCAAAAGCAAGGCCATCTTTCAGGCTGGCACCCTTTACCTCGACCAGCGCAGTTGCGACCTTTGCCTGAAGGTTGAAGATATTGGCAAGCACAGCGCCATGGCCGCTTTCGCCGGCACTTACCTGGCCTACTGTGACTGCGTCCGCAAGGGGACCGGTGAGAAGATGCAAATTGTCGCCGCGTTTACGGATGGCGATTCGGACTACCTCATGGCTGGACGCAACGGCCTTTTCTATGATCGCAAGGGCCGCGACTGGGACGCCACCATCACCAAGGTCATCGACAACCCGATCAGCATCCGCCAGGCTTTCTGGTCCCCTTACAAGAAGCTGGTGAGGATGTTCGAGGAACGGGTGGCACAACGGGCATCCGCCGCCGACACCGAAGCACAAGCCAAGCTAGCAGCGGCAGCCAAAACGGCGGCTGAAGCGGACAAGTCCAATCCGGCCCCAGAACCCAAGAATCCAGAATCCAAGAGATTTGATGTGGGCGTTATCGCCGCGATGGGGGTTGCCCTCGGCGCCATCGGCACCTTCCTGGCTGCGATCTTCAGCAAGTTTTTGGAATTGACGGTCTGGCAGATTGCGCTCGTGATCCTCGGCATCATCATCGTCATTTCCGGTCCCTCGATGGCAATTGCCTACCTCAAACTTCGAAAACGCACCCTCGGCCCCATCCTCGACGCCAATGCCTGGGCCATTAACGCCAAGGCCCGACTCAATGTGCCCTTCGCCCGAATCCTCACCCAAGTGGCCGTGCTGCCAGTTGGCGCCCATCGCGATTTGACCGATCAATTCCCTGAAAGAAGGAGTCCGTGGCCGGCCATAATTATTCTGGCGGTCATAGCTTGGATCGGCTACTGGGCCGCAAACCGCATGGGCTATATCTACGATTGGACCCATGGCCGTTTGGGCATCCCGCGCGCCGTCAAGGCCATCGAGAAGGTTAATGACGTCCCGCCTGCCAGCAATCCGGCAGACAAACCGCCCGTACCAGGAAAGTAAATCTGACAACGCCGGTCGGCACTCCTCCGTAGCGCAGATTTTCAATCTGCCGTATCGCGGAATTGCATTCTGCAAAACGTTGAAGACCCCGACGCGCCTCGCACAATTGCACGCTCTGCCGATTACAAATCGGCGATACAGCAGGTTCCAAACCGGCGCTACGCGCATAGACGCGCACCTTGGACGCTGCCAGCAAAAAATCATTTCTCCTGCGACACTTTCCGAACTTCTTCTTCCAGGTAACGTTCAATGTGGCGGTCCAGATCGGACACGCTGCCGGCGCACGTGGCGTTTTGCACGCGCTCGACCATTTCCGCGGCCCAATCTTCTTCCTCGACTTGTTCGTTGATAAACCAGTGCATGAGCACTTGCGCGGCATAATCCTTGGCTTCAATCGCCGCTTCGTAGGCGGCATTGATGCCCTGCGTGTTGGCGTGCTCCTGTATCTGCGCCTGTTGCGCGACTTCGAGCAACGTCTTGAAATCCTGCTTGGGCGCAGGCAGCGCGGCTAGTTTCGCCGTCTCGCCGCGATCCGTGAGGTGTTTGAGGATGCGCTCGGTTGCCTTCCATTTATTGCCGGTCTGCTTGGCGAAGTATTGGCCGAAGCCCTTGAAATTTCGGAGATCGCACCACACTGACAATGCAAGATAGGAATGGGCGGCGGCCAATTCCTGATTGAGCTGTCGGTTCAGCTCCTCCACGACCTTGTGATCCATTTTTGCTTTCGACATGGCACCGATAGTTTAACACCTGCATCAGGACCGGTCAAAAATTCTTCGCAACCAACCGGCAATAAATGGAAGGCAACCGTCAGTGAAATTCCCTCCCATTCGCCAACCTTATGGTCGCATTAAACAGTCAAATTTACGAGGTGAACCTAAAACAGCACCTCCGGTAATTTCAAAACACCCTCTTACATCAAGGGGATACAAACAGGGCGATGCCGGTAATGGAAAACAGAATGCCAAGATAGCCATAGAGGCTCAGGCGCTCTTTGAAAACCAAGACGCCGGCCAGCGTGACCAGGGAAATGCCGCCACAAATCGAAACCGGCAGTCCCAAGTAGGCGGGAACGTGATGAACAAACGCGCTGGACATCGAATACCAGCAACCGGCGCTGCACAGGCTTAAAATCAACCCCATCACCATCTCACGCGCGCGAATAGGCGGCCGTCGCGGAGTGAAACCATAAATGAGAGTCCCGACGGCCAAGCCCGTGAAATACCAGAAGGCCAGGTACAGAAAAGTATGTGTCTCCGCCAGGCGAAGCTCCTGCAGGGTCCGGAGGCCGAACTGTGCAAGACCATCGGTGACAAATGCCAGCATGATCCAATAGTACCACATATAAAGGCGCGGGGGCTTCTAAATCGAGGGCTCCGCGACGGACTTGTCGGCCACCTCGGCCGCCTGACGCGTCTCAATCACCTT